>NZ_DBMAFI010000001.1:0-27078 GCF_057864385.1 Bilophila sp.
CAAAGACTTTCGCGTTTATTGAATCCCTCTTGTCAGCGTTCCCTGTTGGTTGGATGCCGATAAGGGGCGCTTTGGGGGATGGTGCAGAAGATAGCCTTTGGGGACGGCACTGTCATGGAATATGGCCGTTTTGGCTCTATCATAGCATGTGGTGGTTTCATCTCCACAGTATGTTGAAAAATAAAGCCTTTTTCTCCTATTTTCCCCTTGGCGGAATTTATGGCCAGGTTGTGTTGTCAATTGTATAATATATTGAAATAGTTTAACTATTTCAATTTGCAAAGAAGATTATTTTCAATAATTTCAAATAACCACATGTAAAATGACGACACGGCCTAGAGCGTTTTTACGTTGAAAATACTTTTCCGACTGCGGGAAGCAGGCGGTCGCTGTGAAGGTATAAGCACAATGTATTTGCGCTGTTCAATGCCAGAGTGAGCGTGGCTTAAACTTGAACATTCTAAATTTTTAGGCCCTGCTTATAGTATATAGTATATGGTTGTTTCATCTCCACAGTGCGGTGGAAAATACAGCCTTTTTTCCAGTTTTCCCCTTGGCGGAATCCACAGCTAAAGCATTTTTCCGGTTATTCCTTTGGAACTTTCAAGGAAAGAGCATCAACCATTTTCTATGACGCAGCCAAAGTTTTATAGAGGATATGATTGTCGTAAGTTTATAATATGCTGAAAATAAAAATATTTCTTCTTTTTATTGGTGGGCTTCATGGCTGGGACATTTTGTCTATTGCCTGATGGGGAGCCAAGAAATAAAACGCCAATCATTTGCCGTAGACGATCCATTCGTTGGCCTAGGCTACATCAGAGAAAGGGTTGATGCTTTCCTTCTTGAACTTTCAAAGGAATAACCAATAAAAGGCTTCAACTACGGAACCCGTCTACGGAAAAATTGGAGAAAAGGTATATTTTTATCATGCTGTGTGGGCAAAACAGCCGCATTTTATGATAGAGACTTACCCCGTCTTTTATTCACACTATACAGTGAAGGCTATGTCATAGAAAGGGTTGGAGTTTTTCTTCCTAAACTTCCAAAGGGACAGCTAATAAAATGCTTCAACTATGGAGTCAGACGACGAAAAACAGGAGAAAAGGTTATATTTTCATCATGCTGTGGAGGCGAAACAGCCGTATTTTATGGCAGAGGCTTATCCTGTCTCCTCTCCATATCATACAGTGAAAAAACAGCGTTCCAGAGAGTTTTCTGTTGGCGGACTCTATGACTGAAACACTTCACTGATTCTTTATGGGTCTGTCCTAACTATTTTTCCTTAGCTAGGACAGCCCCTTCTTTATTTGTGGCTGCAAGAAACCAAACCTCAATCGTTTGACCTGACAACGCCTTCCGAATACGTTTCACTTATGCCAGTTTTTCCTTTTTTATTGCAGAAACAACATAATAAATGCAATTCATGCATTCGGGAAAGCTGAGGGCAGGGATTCGATAAGGTCGAAAGTCTTGGGAGGGGAAAGGGGAGGTTTGGAGGGGGAAGGGGAACCTTT
The DNA here is from genome assembly GCF_057864385.1 of Bilophila sp. NCBI lineage: Bacteria > Pseudomonadati > Thermodesulfobacteriota > Desulfovibrionia > Desulfovibrionales > Desulfovibrionaceae > Bilophila > Bilophila sp. The sequence goes on from NZ_DBMAFI010000001.1 coordinate 1,518, forward strand.
CTCCAGAAAGGTTCCCCTTCCCCCTCCAATCTTTAACAAAGAACCCGTGCCGAGGAGGAGCGATCGGCGCGGGCTCTTTGTGAGGGGTATGGAAGGAAGCGCCTTCGGAGGGGATAAAGGCGCTCCGGGGAGGGGGCTTATTCGGCGTCGACGAAACCGCGGCTCGGAATTTCGGGGGAGTCGCTGCCCGCGATCTTGGAGAGATAGGTATTTCCGAGCGTTTCGATGTGGTTGGCCATATTACAAAAATAGTTGTCGTGAACCTGTTCCTCATCCAAGATGCGCTCGAACAGGCGGGCACTCACGCTGTCGCCGTTGGCGCGACAGGTTTCCAGCAGCTTGTTGTAGGTCTCAATGGTGTCGTCTTCCACCTTTACGTTGAAGGGGAATACGTCCATGACCTTCTGCCCTTTCGTGATCTTGGAGGACAGTTCGCTGTTCGGCTCGCCGCCCAATTCCTTGATGCGTTCGGCGAACTGTTCGGCATGGCGCATTTCGTCGATGGCGATCAGTTTGATCTTATTGGCGAATTCGCCATAGTCTAGGTCATCCAGATTGTAGTGCTGGTTCATGTACTGATGTACGGCATACAGCTCCATGCTCCGGGCCTTGTTCAGCACTTCAATAACCTTGGCCACGCGTTCTTTTTTGGCGGCTTCCTGTGTCATTCCTTGTATCCTCACTGAAAGGTGTTGTGCTCCCGAACTGCTTCCAGTGTGCGGCAGGTATGGATTGTCTTCAATGATTATAATGGATTAGCATTGAAAAGTCTCATGCGTCCCCGTAACCGGGCGGAACAGCGCAAAAAGCCCGTCGGTTGTTCCGACGGGCTTTGCGCGTCGCCACGGAAACGCCGTCGAGATCCAGCGCGGTACGGGTTGTTCCGACGGGCTTTGGGCTTCGCGTTGCGGGAAGGTCAGCGCGGATTGTTCGCGTCGTAGTCTTTGAGCGCCATGCTGACGATTTTGGAAAGCCCGATGAGGGCGATGAGGTTGGGAAGCACCATAAGGCCGTTGAACATATCGGCCAGCTCCCACACGAGATCCACCTGCAGCACGGAACCAAGCACGATGAAGCCCATGACGATGAGGCGGTACGGCGTCGTGCCCTTGGTGCCGAACAGGTACTTGATGTTCTGCTCGCCGAAGAAATACCAGCCGATGATGGTTGAGAAGGCGAAGAAGAACAGGCAGATCGCTACGAAGGTGATGCCAAAGGAGCCGAGGCCGCTTTCAAAGGCCTTCTGGGTCAGGGCGATGCCGGTGGTGGAGCCGTCGATGGAGTTGGTTACGAAAATGACGAAGGCGGTCATGTTCAGCACGATGAAGGTATCCACGAAAACGCCGATGATGGCGACAAAGCCCTGCTGGGCGGGATACTTCACTTTGGCAACGGCATGGGCGTGAGGGGTGGAGCCCATGCCCGCCTCGTTGGAGAACAGGCCGCGCGCCACGCCGTAGCGCATGGCTTCCTTGACGCCCGCGCCGATGATGCCGCCCGTGGCGGCGGCGGGATCGAACGCGCCCACAAAGATCATCTTGAAGGCCGGTATGATGTTGGAGGCGTTGGCGAACAGGACGATGAGCCCGCCGATCAGGTAGAGGGCCGCCATGATGGGCACGATTTTTTCGGTAAAGGCGGCGATGCGCCCCATGCCGCCGAAGAACACGAATGCGGCCAGCGCGGAGATGAGCACGCCGATGAGCAGCGGAGGCAGGGAAAAGGCGGTCTGGAAGGCGTCGGCGATGGAGTTGGACTGAACCATGTTGCCGATGAACCCGAGCGCGATGATGATGGAGATGGAGAAAAAGGCCGCCAGCTTTTTACTGCCGAGCCCCTTTGAGATGTAGTAGGCGGGGCCGCCGGTGACATGGCCTTGATCGTCCGTGGTCTTGTAGGTCTGGGCGAGCACGGCTTCGGCGAAGATGGTGGCCATGCCGAAGAAGGCCGCGATCCACATCCAGAAGATGGCCCCGGGGCCGCCCATGGCGATGGCGGTCGCGGCGCCCGCGAGGTTGCCCGTGCCCACCTGCGCGGCGATGGCGGTGGCGAGGGACTGGAAAGAGCTCATGCCGTGCTTTCCGGCCCGTTCGCCGTGCAGGGTCAGCCCGCCGAACGTCGACTTTACGGCAAGGCCGAAACGGCGGATCTGGATGAAATCCAGTTTCAGGGTAAAGTAAATGCCCACGCCGCACAACAGCGGGATCAGGCAGTACATTCCCCACAGAAACCCATTGATTTCGGACACGATTTTAGTCAACTGATCCATCACGGGGCACATTCTCCTGCGAATCGAAGGTTACGGCGTCGTAACCGCCCCGCCCTCCTCCGGCGAGTGCGGCTTCCCGGACGGAAAAGACGCTTTTGCTATTCTAAAGCGTCTAAGCCATTGTTGCGTATAAGTAAACAGACGATTTTTTTAGAACGGGGAGAAAAAACTGTGCAAAACGAAAGGGAATTTTTTAATATGTTGATATATTTTATAAAAAGAAAGACGGTCGCTGGATGAAGGCCATGCGGGGGGAGTGCCGTCATCCTTAAACCGCCGGCAGATGGCCAGCCTCTGTTTCCCTTTGTACGGGTTCATTTCGGAAAGTCCCTGTCATAGTATGCGGTTGTTTTATATCTAACATATGCTTAACTATAGCTTTTTCTCCAGTTTTCGCTGATGGGCCCCATGATTGGGGGCACTTTATTGGCTATTCCTTGGGAATTTCAAGAAGGTTGTACCATAGAAAATGGTTGATGCTTTTTTCCTCGAAGTTCCGAAGGAATAAACGAGGCTCTGTCATAGCATATGGTTGTTTTATTTCAGCAGTATGTTGAAAATACAGGCTTTTTCTCCACTTTTTCCGCTGGCGGACGCCGTGATGGGGCACTTTATTGGTTATTCCTTTGGAATTTCAAGAAATAGAACATCAACCGTTTCCTATGGCACAGCCTTCGGAAAAGTTCGGAGCGGGAACGGAAAGGGGGCCGCTTGCGCGGACAGTACGCCTCTGCCCGTAGAGATGAGACATTCGCCTTTTTGATGATCTTCCAAAAAGTTTATTTTGAATTTCATAGAGTTGAAATGCGGTTTTCATTGCGGAAGTGAATGTTTCGTAGAGATTATCATCTTGACGTCCGTTGCTCCCGAATTCATTATGCCGTCATGCTTGTATCCGTACTTTATTCATGGTGCCGCAAGGCTGTCCGGGGCATTTTCCGGAGTGGGGCGATCCGCGCGTATGCGGTGGGATTCGCCTTGTGTCTGCTGTTGTCCGGCTGCCTTTTCGGTTCGGGGAACAAGCAGGATACGGCGATGTTGCAGCCTATGGCCGATGAAGCCCCCAACCCTGCCAAAAAGACGATACGCTACAGCGTGAAGCTCCAGTCCAAGCCGCAGAACGGCGATCTCGTCTCGGAACTCCGGGAAAACAGCCAGCTCGTCTGGCTCCATGACGATCTCCCCGACAGCCGCGTGGGGCTTGAGCGCCGGGCCCTCGAAGATGTGGAAACGGCCCGCAAGATTCTGCATTCGCAGGGGTACTATGACGGCACGGTGCGCTACCGGATCGATTGGGAGGCGCAGCCCCCGGAAGCCTCCATTACGCTGAGGCCCGGCGAGCGGTATGTGATGGGGCCGACAAAGCTGCGCTACGAGCGCACCGGGCCGGAGGGCGAACCTGTGGACAAGGATTTGCCCCAGTCCGTCCGCGGCGTCGATTTTATGGAAAACGCCCCTGACACGCTGGAGGCGTTCGGGCTCGCGGAGGGAAGCCCCGCCGAGGCGCAGGCCGTGCTCAACGCCGTCGCCTCCGTGGTGACGGCCATGCGCAAGGCGGGCTATCCGCTCGCGGAGCAGGGCAAGGCCCGGTACATCATCGATCGTTCCACACATACCCTTGAGGCGGACGTGCTCATCAAGACCGGGCCGCTCCTGCGCATGGGGCCGGTGGTGATCAAGGAAGAGAACGTCAGGACTGCCGACAACCCCGACGCCCCCGGAGCCCCGGCGGTCAACGAGGATTACCTCAATAAGCTGAGCCCGTGGATTGAGGGGCAGTACTGGAATGACGACCTGTTGAAGGAATACAGGACGACGCTGCAGGAAACCGGTCTGTTCAGCGCCATTGATATGAAACCCGCCCGGCTTTCCCCCGAACAGGCGAAGGCGGCCGGGTGGACGGAACGGGCGCTTGCCGAGGCCGGTTTTTCAGAGCTGCCTCTGGGGGGCTCTTCCGATACGCCTCCCGCAGCTTCCCCCGCAAACCCTCCGGCGGGGGGGAGCGGGAAGAAGGCGGCGGGATCCGGCATGCCGATCTGGATGACGAGCGACGGGACTACCCCGGTAAGCCTTACCGTGCGCGATGCGCCGCCGCGTACCGTGAGCGGCGGCTTGCAGTATTCGACGGATACGGGGTTCGGCGTGCGCGGGGCGTGGGAGAACCGCAACCTGTTCGGCGGCGGGGAACAGCTCCGCGTGACCGCGCCGATTTCGGAAGACTCGCAGTCGCTGAACGCCTCGTTCCGCAAACCGGCCTTCGGCATCCGGGATCAGGCGCTGGTGGGCGAGGCGTGGGCCATCAACGAAACGACCGACGCCTACGACCAGAGCGCCTTGTCTTTCGCGGCGGGGCTTGAACGGCGTTTCCGCAAGGAGTGGCGCAACTGGTGGGCCAGTGCGCGCGTTTCGGTGGAGGCGGGCAGCCTCAAGGACAACTACCGGGGAAGGCGGACGTACAGCCTGCTCGGTTTTCCCCTGTCTGTACGCCGCGATACGACCAACAGCCTCTTGAACCCGACCACCGGGACGCGCGTGACCCTTGAGGTGACGCCGTACACGGGCACGTTCAACGGCCCCCTGACCACCGTGCGCACCCGCTTGGACGCCAGCGGCTACTGGTCTCCGGGGTGGGAGCGGCTTGTGCTCGCCGGACGCGCCGCCACGGGCAGCCTTACGGGTGAAAATGTCCGAGATATTCCGGCGTCGCTGCGTTTTTACAGCGGTGGCGGCGGTTCGGTGCGCGGCTACAAGTACCAGTCCCTCGGCCCGCATGACAGGAGCGGCGATCCGCTCGGCGGGCTCTCCTTCACGGACGTGAGCCTTGAGGCCCGGTTCAGGATCACCGAGTCGTTCGGCATCGTGCCGTTCGTAGACGGCGGCATGGTCTATGAATCCACTATGCCCGACTGGGGCCGCGATCTTTCGTGGGGCGTGGGGCTTGGGTTCCGGTATTATACGCTGATCGGCCCCATCCGGCTCGATATTGCCACGCCGTTGCAGGATCGCGACAACAACAAGGCGTTCCAGATTTACCTCAGCATAGGGCAGGCGTTCTGATGGCCGTACCTCCTTCCCTTCGGCGCGCCGGGCGCATCTTTGGCTGGAGCCTGATCGGGCTTGTCCTTGTCCTGTTCCTTGCCCTTGCCGGGGGCATGGCGTTTCTGCGCACCCAGCCCGGCGAGCGCTGGATCACGGATACGGCTGTTTCCGCCCTGAAAAGTGCGGGGATTGAAGCCCGGATCGGCTCGCTGGAAGGCCCGCTGCCGTTTTCCCTGCATCTGCGGGATGTGCGGCTTGCCGACGGGCAGGGCGTTTGGCTGGACGTGCCCGAAGCCACGCTGCGCATCGGTGCCGCTGCATTGCTGCGCGGGCATCTGCTGGTGGAGGAATTGAGCATCCTCGACGCCGGGATGCCGCGCGTGCCTGAGTTCCCGCCCTCCGATCCCCCGCCTCCGCCGTCCGATCCTCTGGAGCTGTTGCGGCCCTCCTTTTTGGAGCCGTTGGCCTCTGACATCGCCGGGTATTTGAAGCTGGCGACGGTCGAAAAACTGCGCATCGAGCGGTTCCGCCTTGGGCAGGCCGTGGCGGGCATCCCCATCGAGGCGACGCTGGAAGGCTCCGGCCCGCTGACGGATTTTCGGAGTGAACTGGAGTCCACGCTGTACCGCCCGCAAACGGGGGAGGCTGAGGGGGCGGCTGATCCGCTGCTGGCCCTTTCCGGCGCCCTGAACCTCGGCAATGAGGGAAACTGGCTGTCGGACGGCGTAAAGCGCCCGCAGCCCGAAGAGCGGCCCGATGCGGCGGTGGGGCTGGATCTGCGGCTTGCCGTCCCCCACGCTTCCGGAAACGGCGGGGAAAGGGGGCAGGTGGCGCAGGATGCCCCGGAACAGGGCTCGCTGCGGCTGCTGCTGACGCTGGCGGGCGCGCGGTTTTCCGTGCCTGAGCTGACGGCGGAGGTGCCGGGCGGGTCGGTTGCCGGGCATGGGCTCTTTTTCGATGATGCGAAGGTCGGCGGCGATCTGTCCGTTTGGTTGAGCGAGCCCGATGCGCTGACGCGGTTTGTCGCCGCGTTGACGGGGGAGGCGCAGGCCGGGCTGCCGCTGGCTTCGGCGAATCTTGAGGCCGCGCTGTCAGGGACGCTGGATGCGCCCGGACTGGCGCTGAAAGCCTCGGTGCCGGGGATCGTCTTGGATGCGGCGCAGCCGGATGCCCGTCTGGACGTGGCCTCTTCGTGGACGTTTGCCGTGCGGTCCCTGCTTTCCGAACCTTCCGCAACGGCTGATGCGGTCGTGAACCTCGGCGGCCCGTTTGTCCGCAAGGCCATGCCCGCCAATGCGTCCGCACAAGACGGCAACGGGAGTGGGCGCTCCGGCGAAGTGCCGATTACGCTGCACGCCGAAGCCTCCGAAACGGCGGAAAGCCTCACGGTAAAGGCATTGCGCATAGAGTCGGAATGGCTCGCGCTGACTGGCGACGCTTCGCTGGAAACGGCGACGGGCAAACTTGCGGCGGCGCTCCGGCTGGACATGCCTTCGCTGCGCAGGCTGGTGCAGTTCCCGCCCGTGGCGGCGCTGCTGGCGGATTCGCCGTTCCGCGATCTGGCGGGCACGGCGGGCGTGAAAGCCGACGTGCGCCGCGACGATGCGTCATCGCCGTTTGCCGGGACTTTGAGCCTCAAGCTCGCGGATATGCGCTGGGGGCTTGCCCAGCTTCAGGATACGGTGGGCGAGACGGCTTCGCTCGGCGCATCGTTCAGCGCACAGCCGGAATCCGGCTCCACTTCCGTCAGCGATCTGACGCTCAAGGCCGGACAGCTCAGCGGCAAGGGGAATGCCTCCACCGACGGCAAGAAACTTGATGCGGCCTTGTCCCTCGCGCTGGCCTCCCTGAAGGGGATAGATCCCTCCCTGTCCGGCCCGCTTGAACTCAAGCTGCACGCTTCCGGGCCGCTGCTTTCGCCCGGCGGCGAACTGACGCTTGCCAGCCCGCATCTGGGCGTGGAGACGGCTACGCTGGAGGGCCTGCGCGTGCGCCTCAATACGCCGTCCGTCGGGGCCGCGGGCGGCAAGGGGACGCTCGACGTGGCCGCCACGCTGCGGGATGCGTCCGTCAAGACGCTGCAGGCGGGCGCGCCGCTGCGTTTTTCCACGGAATGGCAGTTCGCGCCCGACCGTTTCAGCCTGCACAAAACCAGGCTCGACGCCCCCGGCATGGCGCTTTCCGGCACGCTGGACGCCCTGCCCGCCAAACGGCGGCTGGACGGCGGGTTCCGGCTGGCGGTCACGGATTGGGCGGCGCTGTCTTCGCTCACCGGCGTGCCGCTGCAAGGTTCCACAGCCGTCGCCAATGTTTCCTTTTCGCAGGCCAAAACGCAGCAGCTTGCCGCGGATTGGTCGCTCGGCGCGCTCAGTGCGGGTTCGTTTTTTTCCGTGCGCTCCTTCAAGGGCAGCCTCCGGCTGGACGACCTGTTCGGCAAACAGGGGATCGGCCTGTCCGCCTCCCTTGGGAACGGCTCCGCGTCAGATTTCCGCTGGCGCAACGGCAAGATCGACGTGTCGGGAACCCTGAAAAGGCTTCAGGCTTCCGCGGCCCTCCAAGGCAAGACCTCCGCCGACATCAGGCTGGCGCTCGACCTTGCCGGGCAAAAGGCGCAGGTGGAGCGCCTCACGTTCACGGACAGGCGGAAGCGGACGCTTGCGGGCGTGCGTTTGAACCGGCCCGTCAATATTGCTTTCGGCAACGGGCTGTCCGTGGACAACCTCGATCTGTCCGTGCTGCCGCAGGGCACGCTGACGGCCTTGGGGAGCCTTGACGGGCGCAGGCTCGCCCTTGAGGCGCGGCTGCGCGACGTAGCCATCAACATGGCCCGGCTGTTTACGGATGTGCCCGTGCCCGACGGCCTGCTCAACGCCGCCATCGCCCTGTCCGGCACGCCGTCGCAGCCGAGGGGCACGCTGGACGTGTCCTTGAAGGACATCGCGTTCCCGGAGAGCGACATGCCCCCCGCCGCCGTCGATATCCACGGTACGCTCCAGTCTTCCGCCCTTGTCCTCAATGTGAAGACGGACGGCATGGGCACCTCTCCGGCCACAGGGACGCTTTCCCTGCCCTTGCGTTTTTCCGCGTCCGGCCTGCCGTCCCCGGCCCTGGACAGGCCGTGTTCCGGCAACGTGAACTGGGAAGGTTCGCTGGCCTCGCTGTGGCGGTTCGTGCCGCTCGCCAACTCCAGCCTCACTGGGCAAGGCTCCTTCAGCGCGGCGCTCTCCGGCACGCTGGCTGCGCCCAAGCTTTCCGCATCGCTCAGGGTTGAAAAGGCCGCTTTCGAGGAAATCCTCCTCGGCCTTGCCCTGTCCGACATCAGCCTTGATGCGTCCCTCCAGTCGGAAGGGGTGTCCCGCTTGTCCCTTTCCGCCATGGACGGGCAGGGCGGCGCGGTCAGCCTCAACGGAACCATCGGCCCGCTGGCGTCCGGCCTGCCCCTTTCGCTGCATGGGACGATCAAGGAGCTTGCCCCATTGCACCGCAACGATCTTTCCGTCACCCTTTCGGGCACGGCGGATGTTGTCGGGCCGGCGGCGTCTCCCGATGTGCGCGCCGCCATTACGGTCAACAAGGGGCAGTTCCAGATCGTCAGCTCGTTCGGCACCAGCATCCCGACGCTGAGCGTCGTGGAGGCCGGACAGGAGGAAAATGCAGCGCCTTCCTCCGGGGCCGGGCCGAAGCTTGACGTCAGCGTCATCATCCCGAACCGTTTCTTTGTGCGCGGCAAGGGGCTTGAAAGCGAATGGAAGGGCAACCTTCAGGTTTCCGGCCCCGCGACGAATCCCGCGGTCACGGGCTCCATCAATTCCATCCGGGGGCAGTTCAGTCTGCTCGGCAAGCAGTTTACCCTGAGCCGGGGCGACGTCGAGTTCAGTGGGGCCACACCGCCCGATCCGCTGCTCAACGTACTCGTCACCTACGCGGCGGCGAACATCACCGCCGAGGCCACCGTAAGCGGCCCGGCCTCGTCTCCGACGCTGACCTTGTCCAGCCAGCCGCCTCTGCCGCAGGATGAAGTGGTGGCGCAGGTTTTGTTCGGACAGAGCGCATCCAGCCTTGGGCGTATGGAGGCGATCCAGCTCGCCGCCGAACTCGCTTCGCTGTCGGGGTTCGGTTCAGGCGGCATGGGCGTCCTCGGCGAGGTGCGCGAAACGCTCGGTTTCGACGTGCTCCGGTTCGGGAGTATGCAGAGCGGGCCGAAGCAGCAGACGAACCGCAATGTCGGCCTGTTGCAGCCTCCGGGACAGAACAATGGCGCCGCGCAGGAGGATTCCATCCCGTCCCTTGAGGTGGGCAAGTATGTCATGGACAACGTCTATGTCGGCCTGGAGCAGGGCATGAACGGGGACGCCAGCGGCGTCCGCGTTGAAATCGAGCTTACCCCCAGCCTCAACCTCGAAGGCGTCTCCACCCCCCAAGGCTCCGAAGTGGGATTGAATTGGAAGAAGGATTATTGAGGAAGGGAAGACTGTGTCATAGACAATGGTTGATGCTTTATTTCCTTGAAATTCCAAAGAAATAACCAAGAAAATCCCCCAACCACAAAGCCCACCAGCGGAAAGATTGGAGAAAAGCCTATATTTTCAATATATTGTTGAAACAAAACAACCATGTACTATGACAGAGCCAAGGGAAAAAGAAGGGCGCTTCCTCTTTGGTTGCGCCACAGAAAACGGCTGCCGCTTTATATCTTGAAATTTTAAAGATATGACTAGGTTATGCCGTTATTTTTTATATGCAACTATATGAAATTGTTAAAATAATTTTTTTCGACCTGAAAATGATTAAATAGTTTCAATAGATTATATATAATTGACGACATAGCCTGATAAAATCCCCCATCCATGGAGCCAAGCGGCGAAAAAACGGAGAAAAAGTATATATTTTTCAGCAGACTGCTGAGATAAAGCAACCATATGCCATGACAGGGCCTCCTCTTTTAGCATATTGAAAACTCTGAACAGAGATTCGATAAACACAAAAGTCTTTGAAGAGGAGAGGGTAGGGTTTGGGGAGGGGGAGGAGAAACGTGGGGGTGCTCCCCCCTTCTTCAGAAAGTTTCTCCTCCCCCTCCCCAATGCTTCTCTCCCCCTTTCCCTCTTAACGTGCCGTGCGGGTCGCGTTGAGGACGGCGAGGAGGGCGACGCCTACGTCGGCGAAAACGGCTTCCCAGAGGCCGGAGAGCCCGACGATGCCGAGGATCATGAACAGCCCCTTGATGCCGAGCGCCATGACGATGTTCTGCCAGACGACCACGCGGGTCTTGGCGGCGATGGAGAACATTTCCGGCAGGCGCGAGGGCGAGTCGTCCAGAATGACCGCGTCCGCCACTTCGATGGCCGCTTCCGAACCGAGGCCGCCCATCGCCACGCCGACGCCGGACAGGGCGAGTACGGGGGCGTCGTTGATGCCGTCGCCCACAAAAAGCACGGACTGCCGGGGGCCGAGCGATTCCAGCGCGGCGGCCTTGCCTTCGGGGAGCAGCCCGGCGCGGTATTCGTCGAGATGCAGTTCCTTGGCGACGATGGCGGCGCTTTCGGGGCGATCGCCCGTCAGCATGACCAGCCTTTCGATGCCCTGCCCGCGCAGGGACTTGATGGCCGGGGCGGATTCGGGCCGCAGCACGTCCGATACCTCAATGGCTCCGAGGTAGGCATTGTCCACGGCGACATAGACGATGCTGCCCTGACCGGCGGAAAGCGTGGGGACGCTGATGCCTGCATCCTGAAGCAGGAGCGCATTGCCGACGAGGAGCGTCCGCCCCTTGTGCCCGGCGGAGAGGCCCTTGCCGGGGATTTCCTTGGATTCCACCGCTTCCAGGGCAAAACCGTGCGAGCCGGGAGCCGTCTTCATGATGGCGCGGGCGATGGGGTGCGTCGAACGGCTTTCCACCAGCCGGGCGGCCTTGAGCACGTCTTCCTCGGAAACGCCTTCGGCGGGCAGGACGCGGGTCACTTCAAAGACGCCCTTGGTCAAGGTTCCGGTTTTGTCGAAAGCCACGGTCTTGATGTTGTGCAGGGCGTCGAGCACATGCCCGCCCTTGACGAGGATGCCCTTCTTGGACGCGGCGCCGATGCCGCCGAAGTAGCCGAGCGGAATGGAGATCACGAGCGCGCAGGGGCATGAGATGACCAGAAGGACAAGGGCGCGGTAGAGCCATTCGCTGAACGTCCCGTGCCCGGCGAGCGGCGGGATGACCGCCACCAGCGCCGCAATGAACACCACGGCGGGCGTGTAGTAGCGGGCGAAGCGGGTGATGAAGCGTTCGATGGGGGCCTTGTTCGCGGAGGCCCGTTCGACGAGTTCGAGGATGCGGGCCACGGACGAGTCGGCGAAGCGGGAGGTCACTTCCACGGTTATCGCGCCCTCAAGGTTGACCGTCCCGGCGTAGACCTGCTTGCCCGCGCCCACGGACACCGGCACGGATTCGCCGGTCAGGGGGGACGTGTCCACCTGCGAGGAGCCGGTCAGGACGGTTCCGTCCAGCGGGATTTTTTCGCCGGGCTTCACAAGGATGCGCATACCGGGCTTGATTTCCGCGGGATCGGCGTCGTTCACCATCTGCCCGCCGTCTTTTTCCTCAACCAGATGCGCCACTGTGGGCCGTGCCGCCAGCAGCGCCCGGATGGAACGCCGCGAGTTGCCCGCCGCGCGATCCTGCAAGGCTTCGCCGATGGAGTAGAACAGCATGACGCCCACGGCTTCGGGCAGTTGGCCGATGGCCGCCGCCGCGATGGTTGCGCCGCCCATCAAGGTGTATTCGTTGAAAAAGTCGAACTTGAGCAGGCTTTGCAGGCCCTTCTTGAGGACGGACAGGCCGCAGAGCAGGTAGGGGATGCCGAAGAATGCCGCCTTGGCGACGAACGGGGTCAGCAGGGCGTCGAGGCGTTCCTCGAAGATCATGCCCACGGCGAACAGGGCTGCGGCGATCCAGAGCTTGTATTCGGAAAGGAACAGGGACGGCAGCGGTTCGCCGCTTTCCGGGAGCGGTTCGCTTTCGTCTATCTCGGAGAAAAGGGTGCCCGGCTCGATGGAATCCGCAATGCGGATCATCGCCGCGAGTTCGGGTTGTTCGCCCTCAACGCGCAGCCGGGCGCTGTCGAGGTTGATGGCGGCGGATTTCACTCCGGGGAGGCCCGCAATGGCGTCTTCGATCCGGGCGGCGCACCCGGCGCAGTGGAGATTGTGTACGGCGTAGCGCTTAGTCATGGTTTTCCTCTTCTTGCGGCGCGTTTTCAAAGCGTTGGGCGAGCGAATGCACTTCAAGGGAGTGGAAGCAGTCGGATTCCCCGTGCCCAAAGCCGCAGGCTTCTTCGGCGCGCAGGATGTCCGCGATGCGGGTTTCATCCTCGATGATGGCCGGATCGTTGGCGAGGGAATCCTTCATCCATGCCAAGGCTTCCCTGATGTTGGGGCGCGGGGAGTCGTCCGCAAGCCGATAATAGACCCAGCGGCCCTGTTTGTTGCTTTCGATGAGGCGGGCCTGCCGCAGGATCGACAGGTGCTTCGAGGTTGTGGACGGGGCCAGATCCAGAAAGGCCGTGACTTGGCACACGCAGAGCTGGCGGCCTCTCAAGGCCATGAGGATGCGTATGCGGTTTTCGTCGGCAAGCGCGCGGCAGGTGGTCAGGAAGTCGAACATGGCGTTTTCCTTTTTTCGGGGAGGGATGGGAGTGGTGAGCCGGGGGAGGGGAGAAGGGCCCCTTTGAAAAGGGGCTCCTTCTCCCCTCCCCCGAACCCCCTCCCCTCATCCCCCTAAACTTTTTGGCTGGTGGGGAGGCGGCCCGGAAGGAGTTCCGTTGCACGTCACTCTTAATTCGTTGATTGACGAAATATGATGTATGATGAAGATTGTCAATAAAGGGAAAGCGCAAAGGGGCAGGGAAAATGGGGAGTTGAAAGGCATCTATATGAAAATACAAAGAAAAACGGGATGATCTTTTTTGAGGATCATCCCGTGATGCGTCTGGAAAAAGAAGGGGAGGCATTCGTGGATCGGAGAGGCCCTTCCCCATGAAGCACTTCCTCCGGGATGTGCTGGCCGGATTTCTGGCGAGCCTTCTCGCAGCGATAGCGGCCCATCGTATGGGCTTCTAACGCCGCGCCCCGGTAGGAGCTTCCTACCGGGGCGCAAAATCCGTTGATCCAAAGTCGCGGGGGACATGCCCCACGGGGCAGGGTGATTCAGGCCCTGCCCTTCTTTTTTGAGTTCTTTTCCTCATGGCGTCAAACGTACCAAAACCGCATGACGCCAGACCTTATCACCAAGGTATAGGTTATAGGCATTACAGTATCTTTTTCCCCGGCTTCAGGAACGTTCTCAAGAGGCATATTTCTGGCGGCATGCCTTCAATATCCTTTCAGATTCAGGAGCTGTTCTTTGCAAGTGCGTCAAATAATTTTCTCGTACCTTTTCAACAAATTCTTTTGGGGCATCGCGAGGGGAACCGGTATTAAAAGGAGGAGCTGGGTCATATTCCATCATCAGCTGTGCTATTTGCGCCGCAGTTTCATTTTTAAGCATTGAAAGAAGTGTAAGGCCAAAATCGATTCCTGATGTAACCCCTGCTCCCGTAACGCGATTGCGATCTATAACAACCCTCTCCTCTACAGGAATGGCCCCGAAGTTTTCAAGAGTATTCAGCAATGACCAATGCGTAGTAGCCTTATAGCCTTTTAATAATCCTGAAGCCCCAAGAATCATTGAACCTGTGCACACACTTGTTATCCATTTGGCTTTTTGTCCCACTCGTGAAAGAAATTCTTGCAAAGCAGCATTTTCCATAGATGGAAATGGGTTGCTTGTTCCGGGGACAAATAAGACTTCCGTATCCTTAATTTCTGAAAATGTTGAAGTCGGAAGTATTTTCAGTTTTATTTGTGCTGAAGACTCTGTTGTAATGGGTTCCAAATTTTCTGCTGCATAGGCAACATCAAATCCATCTTTTGCTAAAACACATGCAGGCCCAATTAAATCTAATGCAGTCATTCCATTAAAAAGAACAAATGTTATCTTAGGATTTGAACTGCTTAAAACAGTTGGCGCCGATTTGTTGGCAGCAAATGAAATTTTTGAAAAACAATTGTATAAAAATGGAAACGCCATTGAAGTCAAACCTGCTTTTTTTAAAAAACTACGACGCCCAAACATAATTACGCTTTTAACATCCTCTTATCTGAAAGGAGAGGTTTTACAGTAGAGAAAACACGTTTTCCGGGATACGCCGGCCGGATTTTCCGGCTGGTCTCCCTGCGGCATTGGACCGGTCTAAACGTCCCGGCGCTTCTGTTTGTAACACTTTTGGCTCTGTCATGGTACATGGTTGTTTTGTTTCAGCAATATCTGAAAATATATGCTCTTTCTCCAAGTTTTCCGCTGGCGGGCTCTGTGATTGGGGGATTTTATTGGTTATTTCTTTGGAATTTCAAGGAAATAAAGCATCAACCGTTTTCTATGGCACAGCCAAATTTTTGGGGGTGTGGCGCAAAAGCCCACATGAGGCTGGGGGCTGTGCCTCCAGTAATCTTGCTTGACGAGGCCGTGGCCTCTTGGCATCGGGGCAAGGCTTCCTTCATAGTTCGGAGCCTTTCAATATTTTTCCGCGTTTTTCCGTTCCAGAAAGCTCTATGGGCGGTGATTCGATATTTGGAAGGCTGTGTCCTAGAAAATGGTTGGTGCTTTTTTCTTTGAAATTCCAAAGAAATAACCAGAAAAACGCCTCAACTATGGATTCAGCCAAAGGGAAAACTGGAGAAAAAGGCTGTCTTTTCACCGTGCTGCGGAGATGAAACAACCACACACTATGACAGAGCCATTTGGAAAAGCCGTACTTGGAAAAGCCATTGGAAAGGGAGGGCTGGATTTTGGGGAAAAGAGGGGGAAAGTATGGGGCGCTGCTTCCCCTTTTCTTCAAAAACGTTCCCCCCAAGAGCGTCATGCGTTCAGTTTGTCCCGTCCCCTTCGCCCCAGAACAGGCGGATGACGTCGTCCGAGGCCGGGCGTCCGCATTTTGCGCCGATGACGAAGGCGGCGAAGGCGGCGATGGACGTGGGCACGATGGCGTGGATGCCGCCCATGCCGGGCTTGAGGATGCTGAGGGCGAAGAAGCAGGCGACGCCCGCCACGATGGAGGCGACCGCGCCGGAGGCGTTGGCTTCCTTCCAGTAGAGGCCGAGGATGATCGGCCAGAGGAAGACGGCTTCAAGCCCGCCGAACGCGAAGAGGTTGATCCAGACCAGCAGATCCGGCGGTTCGATGGCGGAGGCGAAAACGATGAGCCCGATGACGGCGGTGCAGGCGAGGCTTATGGTTTGCAGGCGTGCGGGCGTCATACGCGACGCGTCGCCTTTCAGCCCGTAATGGATGTACAGATCCTTGATGATCGCGGCGGAGGCGAGCAGGAGCATGGAATCCACCGTGGACATGATCGCCGCCAGCGGCCCGGCGATGAACACGCCCGCCCAGAAAGGCGAAAGCAGCTCCATGATCAGCGTGGGCATAGCCAGATCCCCGGCGGGCAGATCGGGGATGACGGCGCGGCCGAGCGTCCCGGCAAGGTGTACGCACAGGAGGAGGAACCCGATGATGAGCGTTCCCATGATCATGGCGTCGTGCATGGAGCGCGAATCTTTGTAGCCCATACATTTCTGCGAGGTCTGGGGCAGGCCGAGGATGCCGAGGCCCACGAGTACCCAAAAGGACAGGATCATGGGCTGGGGGACTGTTCCGCCGGGGCCGGTGGGCGTGATCAGGCCGGGATCGATGGCCTTGAGGGTGGCGACGCAGCGTTCCATGCCGCCGCCCGCGTTGACCACGGCGACGAGCACCACGACGGAGGCGAAAACCATGACCATGCCCTGGATGGCGTCGGTGAGCACCACGGCCCGGAAGCCGCCCACGGCGGTGTACAGGATGACCGTGAACCCGAAGAGCGCCAGCCCGACGATGTAGGGATAGCCTGTCACGGCCTGAAAGAGCCGCGCCCCTCCGATAAATTGGGCCAGCATGGCCGCCATGAAGAAGATCAGCAGGGCCAGCGAGCAGAGGATGACCACGGCGTCGCTGCGG
Organism: Bilophila sp.; assembly: GCF_057864385.1. Lineage (NCBI taxonomy): Bacteria > Pseudomonadati > Thermodesulfobacteriota > Desulfovibrionia > Desulfovibrionales > Desulfovibrionaceae > Bilophila > Bilophila sp. The sequence goes on from NZ_DBMAFI010000001.1 coordinate 17,897, forward strand.
TAGCGGGCGCGCAGGAAGTCGGTCAGGGTCACGGAGCGGGTTTTGCGGGCCATGATGGCGAAGCGCTTGCCGAGTACGCCGAGCGTGAGGAAGGTCGTGGGGACTTGGATCATGGCCAGCAGGACCCAGCTCAGGCCGAGCTTGTAGGCTACCCCCGGCCCGCCCACGAAGCTGCTCGCGCTGGTGTAGCTGGCGATGATGGACATGGCGAGCACGAAGCCGCCCATGGAGCGGCCTCCGATGAAATATTCCTCGATGAACCCGTGGGAGTCCGAGGTCTTTTGGGATTGTTTCCGGGCCCACAGCGCGGCGAGGAAGGACAGGGCCAGATAGATGACGACCGGGGCGATTGTGCTGAGCTGGGCCATCAGGATGCCTCCGGGCGGCGCTCGCCGGCGGCTTCAGGGCTTTCCCGCTTTTGGGGGCCGCTTTCCTCATCGAGAGGGATATCTTTAAAGAACCGGCGGACCATGAACCACAGGAGCGCCGACAGCAGCGGATACCCCGCGATGCAGCTCAGGAAAAACCATGCGGGCAGGCCGAAGATGTACGTGTACCCTTCCGGGTCGCCGCCGCCGAGCCCATAGGCGCACGCGTACCACCAGACGAAATACAGGCCATAGGCCCCCAGCGTCAGCAGGGCTTCGCGGTTGGCCTGCGCGTAGCGCCAATCCTGCTTGAAAGGTTTGTTCATGGCGTTTCATGGGGTTAGAGTAACGATGAGGCTGGAAGCAGGCCGCACGGCGAAATCGGCCCGCGCTTGCGGACGCGCCCGCCGCCCCGTGTGGGGCACGGGGACAGTGAGCGGGTGGCCCGCCGGAAAGACTGTAGCTTTTGAGGGGCGGCGGCGCAACCGCCTTTCGGGGGGCGGGGACGCTAGGGCAGGATGTTGAGCCGCCTGAGCGCCGCTTCCGCTATGCCTCTGGCCCGTATGCCGGAGGCGTCCGGCCCTTGGATGTTCACGGCGAATGACCAGCGGTTATGTTGGGTTTCCACGCCGCCGACGAACCAGCCGATGGCGCTCCTGCCGGTGCCGTCCGAGCCCGATCCTGTCTTGCCCATGAAGCGCACGCCGTCCTTGGAGGACAGCGTGATGTCCCGCTTGACGACGGCGATGTCCTCGGCGGCGAAGGGCAGGGAACCGTTGAAGAGGGCGCGCAGGAGGCCGACTTGTTCGCGCGGGGAAATCTTGAGCGAGGACTGGAGCCAGAACCGGGTCAGCCCCCCGGAAATGTCGCGGTTGCCGTAGCCGATGCGATCCAGCCCCCGCCGCATCCGTTCCTCTCCGATGCCCGCTGCGACGCGCTGGAAATACCAGACCACCGAATGGCGCATGGCGGAAGCCAGCGTCTGGTCATGGTTCCATGCGGCGATGGAGGAGGGCTTGCCGTTCCATTTCATGAGGGTGCGGGCGTCGTCGCGATCCAGGACGCCGCTGTCCAGCCCGATGAGCGCATGGAAAACCTTGAAGGTGGAGCAGGGGGAAAAGCGGGTTTCGCTCCGGGCTTTGTTGAAGACCGTATAGCGGCCTGCCCCTTCGTCGTACATGACGAACGTGCCGTCAAAGCCTTGGAACATATCCGCCAGATCGGTTTGTTCGACGGTTTCCGAAGCCCGCACCACGGAGGCGAGCAGCACGAGCGCGAAGAGGGTGCCTATGAGGATATGCTTTTTCATGTTGCCTTCATAAAAAGGAAGCCCTCCGCCGAAGGCTTCGGTGGAGGGGAAAGGGCCTTGAGGACAACGGGGCCCCGGCTGTTTTGGGGATCACGGCTTGATGTAGGCGAAGTTTTCGCGCTGGAGGCGGACGAGCTCCACAACGCCGGCGGGTACGACTTCAACGCAGGGGAGCAGGTCTTCCTTGGTGATGGGGACCTTCTTCATGGCGTTGGCGCACACGCGGAAGGAAACCCCGGCTTGGGCCAGCTTTTCGATGGTTTCGGTTTGCGCGTTGTCTTTCCGGGCGAGGAAGCGGGCCGCCCCGCCGTTGGCGAGCAGGACGACGGTGCAGGGTTCGCCGTTCAGCGCGGCGAGATAGTTGCTGATATTGCCGAGGGCCATGACGAAGCGGGATTCATCAGGCAGATCCACATGCACGAGCAGGTCGTAAAACATGATAGTCTCCTTTGACAGGGTGGCCTGTGCTGTTTTCGATGACACTTTCAGGCAGAAGTACGGAATATTCACCCATAAGGCAATATGGAATAAATAGTATCAAACAAAAGCGGGTTGTCTCATCATGGAGGTTCGTTCCTCCGGCGTGCGGGGGGCGTGATGGCGCGGAAAGAGGCGTTGGGGCGATGCAAGGTTGCTCCTCCCGTGTGCGGGGGGACGTGGATCTGCATGCGCGGCGTCGATGTCATGCTTTGCCGTTCCTCCTGTGTGTGGGGGGCGTGAACAAGGAGCAGGTTCCATGTCCAATCCGATTTATTCCGCATCCGCAAAGTCCGTCCTGCCCATGCTGGCCATGCGCGGGTTGGCGGTTGGGCTTTGCGCCGGGTGCGTGGTCGGCCTTCTCCGTTTGTCCCACGATCGGGCCGCGGCGCGTGTGGCGCTTTGGCTGGAAGGTTGGCGTGAGGTGTGGTGGACAATACCGATCTGGTTCGGCGTGCTGGCTGCGCTGGCCGTGATCCTCCGGCGTATCGTCAGGGAGGAGCCGCTCATCAGCGGTTCGGGCATTCCGCAGACGGAGCTGGCTTTGGCCGGGCGTCTTTCCTTCACATGGTGGCGCGTGCTGTCTGCAAAATTTTTGGGGAGCTGGCTGGCGTTGTTCGGCGGGCTTGCCCTTGGCCGGGAAGGGCCGAGCATTCAGATGGGCGGGGCCGTGGGCGCGGGGTTCCATGCGCTTTGGAGGCCCTCGGCCCCGCACGCCCTGACCGGGAGCCCTTATGTCGTGGCCGGGGCCGTGGCGGGCCTTGCCGCCGCCTTCGGCGCGCCCGCCGCTGGGGTGCTGTTCGCCTTTGAGGAAATGAAGTCCCGGCGGGATGCTTCGCTGCTGGTGGCGGCGTGCGCGGCGGCCCTTGGCGCGCACCTCATGATCCGCATCGTGTTCGGCATGGGGCGCATCCTTCCTTTTGCCGGGTTCGAGGCCCCTCCGCTGTCCTCCTTCTGGATCGTGGCGCTGGAGGGCGCGGTATTCGGGGTGCTTGGGGTAGGGTACAACAAGACCCTCCTGTGGCTCCACGACAGGGAGGCCGGGCAGACGTTGATCCCGGATCGCTGGAGGGCCTTGCCGCCGCTGCTGCTTGCCGGATGCCTCGCGCTGTTCGCGCCCCTGCTGATCGGCGGGGGGGAGGGCCTGATCATCTTCGTGGGCGAGCACGATGTGGCCCTGAAGACGCTTCTCCTTTTGCTGGCGTTCAAGTACCTGTTCGCCCAATACAGCACCGTCGCGGCCATTCCGGGCGGCCTCCTTATGCCTATCCTGTGCCTCGGCGCGCTGTGGGGGAGGCTCTGGGCGGATCTGCCCGTCTCGGCATTGGCGGCGCATGGGCTGGCGTCCGGTTCGGCGCAGCCGTATGTGCTGTTCGGCATGGTGAGCTATTTCGCGGCAACGGTACGCGCGCCGCTGACGGGCGTTGTCCTCGTCACGGAGATGTCGGGTACGTACACCTGCCTTCCGGGCAGCCTGCTCGCGGGGCTGATCGCCTGTAAGGTCGCCAGCCTCCTGCGCTGCCCCCCTGTTTATGATTCCCTCAAGGAACGTATCCGGCTATAAGGGGCCTGCTCCGTTCTTTGCGTTACGGCTGCGCCATAGAAAATGGTTGATGCTTTTTTCCTTGAAGTTCCAAAGGAATAACCGGCAAAATGCCTTGCCGTGGATCCCGCCAAGGGGAAAACTGGAGAAAAAGGCCGTATTTTCACCGTCCTGTGGAGATGAAACAACCATATAACTATGACAGGGCCCCGTTATTCCGCTTATGGCGCCCTTTCCCTGCTTTCAAGGAGTGTTCCGTGCGGTTCTCTTGCTTTGCCCATAAACCAGCCGAAGGCCCTGAGGAGGGTATCGAACACCTTTCCTGGAACGGGCAGTCCATCGCTTTCACCATCCGCCGGGGATCGGCCCGTCGCAAGCGTACGCTCATCCGTGTGACCCGCGCGGGGAAGGTGGAAGTCGTCCTTCCCCCACGCCTGCCCCGGAGGGCGGCTTTCTCCGCGAACGTATCCGGCTATAAGGGGCCTGCTCCGTTCTTTGCGTTATGGCTGCGCCATAGAAAATGGTTGATGCTTTTTTCCTTGAAGTTCCAAAGGAATAACCGGCAAAATGCCTTGCCGTAGATCCCGCCAGGGGGAAAACAGGAGAAAAAGGCCGTATTTTCACCGTCCTGTGGAGATGAAACAACCATATAACTATGACAGGGCCCCGTTATTCCGCTTATGGCGCCCTTTCCCTGCTTTCAAGGAGTGTTCCGTGCGGTTCTCTTGCTTTGCCCATAAACCAGCCGAAGGCCGTGAGGAAGGTATCGAACACCTTTCCTGGAACGGGCAATCCATCGCTTTTACCATCCGCCGGGGATCGGCCCGTCGCAAGCGCACGCTTATCCGGGTAACCCGCGCGGGGAAGGTGGAAGTCGTCCTTCCCCCACGCTTGCCCCGGAGGGCGGCTTTCACCGCCATTCAGTCACGAGGGGGGTGGATTTTAGATCGTTTACGTGAAATACAGAGTTATCCGCAGCCGGTTCCGTTACATTACACAGACGGCGAGGAGCATCTTTTTTTAGGGGCCTACTGTCGGCTTCAGCTCGTTATATGCGGCGCAGGAAAAAAATTTTTGCCCTCCGATGAAAAAGTTGGGGAGTCCGTTGTTACTGGAAGATCACAACTTATTCACCTAAGAGTGGATTCGGACGATCCCGAGACGGTACACAAACAGCTTCTCTTGTGGTATAAGGCTCAAATACAAAAGCATATAGCGTATAGGTTAGCAGAGTTATGTCCCCGTATCCCTTGGCTCGCGACGGTTCCCACATGGCGCGTGCGCACGATGCGGCGTCGTTGGGGAAGCTGCACGGGAAGCGGGGTGATTACGCTCAATACGCATCTCATCAAAGCGCCCCCGCAGTGCTTCGATTACGTTTTACTCCATGAAATAGCGCACTTGCAGGAACATAATCACAGTCAGCGGTATTACGCCGTCCTTGAGCGGCTGCTGCCCAACTGGAAGGCTGTCCAGAGGGAGCTTGAAGCTTGGTCGCCGCTCGTGCTCAACTGATGCCGCCGCATCCCCGGAAAGCCGCCTTGGGCGGCTACATCTGGGAAAGAAGCTCAGGGTGATCGAGGACGACCTTTTCCGGGACAAGGCCATATTGCTGGACGGGGATGAAACGGACACGTTCTTCCACCGTACAGGCTTTTCCGGTCTGGAAAAGCAGCTCGCCGCACTCGGGGAAACGCCGCTTGAGGCGGGCCCTGATGACGGGAGAGGCCTCTGAGCCTTGTGTGGCGTAGACCACGAAGCGATAGGTCGCAAGCCATTCCTTCCCCTGTTTGCGCAGCCCGGAAAGGTGCATGTCGTCGCAATGGATTTCGGGAAGCGTCCATGTCATGAGCAGTTCAAAGCGCTTCTGGAGCAAAGGAAGATCGGGCCTCCGATCCGGCTTGAAAGAAAGCCCGGCAAGCCCGGCGAACAGGAAACACACAGAGAGCGGGAGCAGGATTTTCCAGCGTGTGCGGACGTTTCTGGCACAGCGCCGGAGCCCTTCAGGCCCGGAAGGGCCAAGCTGCGGCAGAAGGGAATTGGGTTCGGCGGGCATGTTGGAAGGCACGGTTTTCCTCGGCGGCTATTAGGATCGATCGGCTCTTTGTTGCAGAATCCCCGGCAGGCGTCCATTACTTGAAGAGGGGAAAATTGTGAAATAGTATATTAGATATAGTTTTACTGTTGATCTTTATCAGCGCATGTGCTTTTCTGGGCACATTCGCATAGGGACACAATTCGGGAACACCTTCCGGGACATACGGAATGGGTGCTGTTTCCGTAATCGGCTGGATGCCGGAGGGGCAACACGCTGGATGGGCTTTGGCGTAGGACAGCGCCGGGCCATGAGGGGAGTGTGGGAAGACCACGCTCGGGGGACCCTCTACACCAAAGATGGATATTGACATGAGACATCAGGAACGCAATGTTTCCGAGTTTGATGAAATCATAACCTATCCGCCGTCTGCCGCTCCTTCCGGGGAGAAACAGGTCATGAGCTGCGTTCAAGCTTTTACGGCGGCGCTTGGTTTCGCTATGTCCGCAGGGTGGGACTGGCTTCCATCAATGCACAGGTTGTGGCTCCGGGATTACTTCGAGGCGGTGAGCATGCCGACGCCGTTCGGCTTTTTCGGCACGCTGTCGGGAAGCATTTTCTTTAAGATGATTATGCTGCTTGCGCTTTGCCCCGTCATGGAGCGCCTCTTTCTTGCATTCCCGCTGGATCGCGTGGCCTTCCGCCGGAAACCTCTTCCGAACGCCGACAGCGCACTGTTCCCTTCGGCCATAAGGGAACGCATCTATTTAAGCACACCCCTCATCCTCGCCCAAATCTCCGCCATCCTGCTCCTGCTTCTCTTGACGTTTTTCCTGCCGCCTTGCCTGAAAGGGCTCATGCCGTGGCTGCTTGGGACTGTTTCGGCTTTGTTCGGCCTGCTTTGGTTTGTGCTCCTGACCCTGCTGCCCGGCGTCTGGAGCTGCATCTCCTACGGCTTGGCAATCACGTTCAGCATCGCTATTTCCCTGCTTTTGGATGCGGCTCCGACGGAGTCGCTGGCCCGTTTCAGGATGCTGTTTCCCCTTCTTTCGATCCCGTTGATATTCTTTGCTATGCCGCCTTCGGACGACATTAGGAGGCGTGTCCGGCGTCACCACCGCCAACATCTGTTCAGCCCTCGGGTAAAGGGCGTCTTGCTGCGCGGGCTGCTGCTGCGCCGTTTTTCGTATCTGGACATCCTCTCCAAGCAGGGAAGCGTCTATTTGGTTTTGTGCGTATTCCCCATTATGTATGGCGTTCAGATACTGCTTGATTTTTCAATCGGCTGCCCGATGGTGTCTTTCAACCTGATGCCCGATCCCCCGTTGGAGCGGCATGCCTTTCTCATCATGTCGGGGGAAATTTCCGGGGCCTTTCTCGCGTCGTCGCTGATCGCCTTCTTCCCAAGCCACTCGCTGCTGGTTCCCATGCTTGGCCTGTCGCTGTTCGGGTGCGGCTCACTGCTGACAGCGGTTTTCCCTTCCCCGCCGTTGAATTCCGTAGCCTTTTATATCATGCAGCTCTCTTCCGGCTGCTGCGCCGCGTTCGGCTTGTTTGTCCTGCACCAGTTTTTCCAGCGGAGCGGTTTCCTGTTCCGCACGTTGTCCAAGGCGCTTTTCCTGCTGACGCTGTTTGGTTCCATGGGCGGGTATCTGCTGTGGAAATTTGTGGACAATATCCACAACAGCTCCCTCAGTTCGCATGTGCTGTTCATGCATTTGCTGACCATTGGGGCCATTCTCGGCCTGTTCTTCGTGTATCTGATCCGGCGCCCGTTGCAGCACCTGATGGTCACGGCGCCGAGGCGGTCGCTGGAAGAGGCGTTTGTACCGGCCATTCAGGAAGATCCGTTTGAGCAACTGACGCCCCGCGAACGCGAAGTCGCCGAACTGGTGCAGACCGGCATGAAAAACCTGGAAATCAGCGCAAAGCTCAACATCACCGAGACGACGCTGCGTGTCCACCTGCGCCGCATTTACCGGAAGCTCGGCATTCAGGGGCGCTCGAACCTGCGGGACTTCAACGCGCTGTAGGCGCTCCGCCCGCCGAAGGCGTGCCTTTGGCTCCCACGGAAGCCCTTTTCCGTCATTAATGCCGGAACTGGAAACGGCCCCGTGGCTGCCGGCCTGCGGGACGCCTTCCGTTTCCGCCCTTTCTCAGCACCATCACAGAAAAGACGAAAACGGTTCCGCAATCGGGATTGCCCGGTTGCGGAACCGTTCTTGTCGGCAAGAATCCTTTCTCCATACCGAGAGCGGCAGGCTAACTCATGCCAGCCAATGACCTGCCGGATTACCAAAGCCCTGCCGTATTAGGCTGTGTCGTCGTTTGAGATTTAACCATTTGAAATTGTTAAAATATTTTTATATATAAATGTATAATAATTTCAACATATTATATATAACTAACAATACAACCTAGGCCCCTCCTTATAGGGGAAATAAACCGGGCATGAAGAAGATGGCCTATGCCCACAGCAACCCTTTCTCCATACGGGAAAGGCTAGGCTCCCCATTCGCTATGGCAGCGAGGCTGACTTGGCCTCTTCCCATGCGAAGGCTAGGTCATGTTGTTAATTATATAATCTATTGAAATTATCAAACTATTTTTCAGGCTATAAAAATAATTGGCTGTGTCATAGAAAACGGTTGATGCTTTATTTCCTTGAAATTTCAAAGAAATAACCAATAAAATCCCCCAATCACAGAGCCCGCCAGCGGAGAATTTGGAGAAAAAGCATATATTTTCAGTATATTGCTAAAACAAAACAACCATGTACTATGACAGAGCCAAATAATTAAGGCTCTGTTATAGTTTGTGGTTGTTTCATTTCCACAGTGCTGTGAAAATACAGCCTTTTTTTCCGGTTTTCCTCTTGGCGGAATACAGGGCTAAGGCATTTTGTCGGTTATCCCTGTGGAACTTCAAGGAAAAAAGTATCAACCATTTTCTATAACACAGCCATAATTAAATAGTTATATGCAAAATAACAACGTAATCTAGGCGGTGAATTTTTTCAGGCAGGGAGTCGAGTCAGGCCGTCCCCCATACCGGGAAGGCAGACGCAAGGCATGGAACAGCGTGGCCAGCCCAGATGGGGCTGGCGCTTACTTTTGCGCAACACCTGAAAGGTGATGGAATAGAAACCCATCTCCCATGTTGGAAAGGCTTGAGCTTCTTTCCCACTCCGGCAGGCGTAATGCGATCCCCATATGGAAAGGGGCTTCAACACGGCAAGGACATCCCCAACCTCACCCACCACCCTCTTCCATACGGGAAGAAGGGCTCCAACCCCGTTTAAGGGCATGGATGCGGCCACGACAAACCATCCCCCATACAGGAGAAGGGGCTTCAGCGACGGCTTCCGCCGGGACGGACTCCTTCCGCGCGGCCTCCCCACCGGCCGAAAGTCTTGGGAGGGGAGAGGGTGGGGTTTGGGGAGGGGGAGGG
>NZ_DBMAFI010000001.1:27088-80776 GCF_057864385.1 Bilophila sp.
GGGGAACCCTTCTCCAGAAGGGTTCCCCTCCCCCTCCCCAAGCATCTTACTACTTCCACACCTCTTGCCGTTCGGCATAGGCGGCTTCAAAGCGCTTGAGCTGATCCTGCTCGGCGGGCGTGCGGGCAAGGGGGCGGGCCTGCTTGAGCCAGCTCTCGGTCTTGCGCTTGTCGTTCTGATACAGGGCGCTGTAGGCGAGATGCAGGTAGGCGTCGAACACCTTCCCGGCCTCGCCGAGAGAACGCCCGTAATAATAATGCACTTCCGCGTCTTGCGGGAGCCTGCGGAGCACTTGCCGGTAATACTTGTGGGCGGAAGCCTTGTCGCCGCTGCCGTCCAGCAGCCGGGCGTAGAAGAACTGGGCCATGATGTCGTTGGGGTCCAGCCCCAGCGCCCGGAGCAGCGTTTTCCCGGCCCGCGCGTCGCCCTTGTTGTAATAGAACCGCCCGGCCTCGCGCGCTACGAGGGCGTCGTTGGGCGCGCAGGAGAGCGCCTTGGAAAAGGCCGCGTCAGCATCTTTGATCTGGTTGCGGCGCTCGGCGAGGATGCCTTGCCCCATGTAGGCGAGGCAGTCGGGCTTTTTGCTTTCAAGCTGCTTGGCAAAGAACCGGGCCGCCGCGTCGGGATCGCCGTAACGGGCCCAGATCAGCGTCTTGACGCGGTTGAAGCGCGCGTCGTCTTCCTTGCGGTTGCGCACGGCGGCGGAAAGCCCCTGGATGCGGGCGTGGATTTCGTTGATGCGGCCCCCTACGTCGGGGTGGGTGGACAGGTATTCGGGGATGTCGATGCCCGACGTCCATTGCTTGCGGCGGATTTTCTCAAACGCGCCTTTCAGCCCCTGCGGGCGGTACCCCGCCGAGGTGAGGTATTGCAGGCCGATCTGGTCGGCTTCGGTTTCGTCCATGCGGCTGTAGTTGAGCATGGCGGCCTGCCCTGCGGCTACGCTGCCCGCGAAGATGGCCCCGCTGCCTTGTCCGCCGCCGAGGAGGGCCGCCGCCAGCGCACCGACGAGGCTGCCGATGGTGACGGCCTGCGCCCGTTCCATACGGGTGGCGATGTGGCGCTGGGTGACGTGGGCCAGCTCGTGGCTGAGCACGCCCGCGAGTTCGGATTCATGGTCAAGCTGCATGATGAGCCCGGTGTGGACGAAGACGGAACCGCCCGGCACGGCGAAGGCGTTCATGCTGTTGTGCAGCAGCACGTTGGCGGTGAAGGGGAAGGGCTGCGGAGGGAAGGCCTTGGAGAGGCGGTCTACGATGGACTGGATGTAGCCCTTGATTTCAGGGTCTTCCACAAGCGGCATGCGGGAGCGGACGAGCACGTCGAACTTGCGTCCGAGCTCCTTTTCGTCCTTGACGCCGAAACTGCCGAAAAGCGCGGCCTGCGCCGGGATCGCACCCTGAAAAAACAGGGCGAATGAAAGGATCACGGCGACGAGGCCGCGCCAGAGGCGGCCGGGGGCGTTCCCGGCCGCACCGTAGCGTGCGTTCAGATGATATCCCATACAGGGCCTTCGGGGGTGTCCCGGACTTCCACGCCGAGGGCCGCGAGCTCGTCGCGGGCCGCGTCGGAACGGGCGAAGTCCTTGGCGGCGCGGGCTTCCTGCCGTTCGCGGAGGAGTTCGACCACCTTGTTCATGTCCAATCCCTTGCGGCGGGCGCGGATTTCACGCAGGGAGGCGAGGAAGTCTTCCGGCTTTTGCGCGAACAGGCCGAGCAGGGTATCCCATTTCGCGGTGGCGTCACGGAATGCCTTGAGGATGTCGCGGCCTCCCTCGTTGTTGCGGAGCTTCTTGTCTTCGAGCACGCGCCCGGCGATGCGGATCATGTTGAAGAGGTGCCCCATGGCGGCGGCGGTGTTCACGTCGTCTTCCAGCGCGTCCATGAAGGCCTGATCCTGCTGTTTCAACTCTTCCACAAGCTCGGCGGGAGCCGCGCCGGGCTTCCAGTTTTCGCGGGCCAGCGCCTTGTCCACTTCGCGCAGGCATTCGTAGACGCGCTTCTGGCTGCGTTCGCTCTCGTCCATGTTGTCGAGCGAGAAGTCGATGGGGCTGCGGTAGTGCTTCCCGGCGAGGAAGTAGCGCAGGGTTTCGGCAAGGTAGGTTTCGAGGATGTCGCGGATGGTCTTGAAGTTGCCGAGCGACTTGGACATCTTTTCGGAATCGACCTGCACGAAGCCGTTGTGCATCCAGATGTTGGCGAGGGGCTTGCCGAGCGCGGCCTCGGTCTGGGCGATTTCGTTCTCGTGGTGGGGGAAGATGAGGTCAAGCCCGCCGCCGTGGATGTCCAGCGGCAGGGGGATGTACTTCTCGCTCATGGCCGAGCATTCGATGTGCCAGCCGGGGCGTCCCTTGCCCCACGGGCTTTCCCAGTAGGGTTCTCCGGGCTTGGCGCTTTTCCAAAGGGCGAAGTCCAGCGGATCTTCCTTTTCGTCGCCGGGCACGACGCGCGCGCCGGAACGCAGGTCGTCGGGCGTGCGGCCCGACAGCTTGCCGTAGCCGGGGAAGGAGCGCACGCGGAAATACACGTCGCCGGAAGGCGTGGCGTAGGCTTTGCCGTCGGCGATGAGGCGCTCGGTGAGGCTGAGCATTTCCTGAATGTGCTCCGTGGCCTTGGGCTCGATGTCGGCGCGGATCACGTTGAGGCGGTCCATGTCTTCATGGTAGGCCTTGATGTAGGTTTCCGCGATTTCGGTGCTGGAAACGCCTTCGTCGTTGGCGCGCTTGATGATCTTGTCGTCCACGTCGGTAAAGTTGCGGACGAAGGTGACTTCATAGCCTTTATAGCGGAGCAGGCGCACGAGGATGTCGAACGCCACCGCGGAACGGGCATGCCCGATGTGCGACAGCGCGTAGGCCGTGATGCCGCAGGCGTAGACGCCCACCAGCCCCTTGCGGATGGGCGTGAAGGTTTCCTTTTTTCGGGACATGGTATTGTAGAACTGCATGGGGGCTCCTTTAGGCGCGGGGAAGGAGGAACCGGGGCGCTTTCGGCAAAAAGCACCTTTCCCGGCCCCACCCGCAAAAACTTTGGCTGATGGGGAGGCGCACGGCGGGAATCCCTTTACGCACGGACCCGGAAGCTGACGCCGTCGGCAGGCCCTTGCTTGGCCTTCGCGTGCCGTTACGTGCGGGCCCGGAAGCAAACAGAAATCCGCCGCCTGCCGTATGGGGCGGGCGTATTGGGGAGGCCGTCCGCGGCCGAGAACCGTTTTAGGGACGGGCCCGGCCCTTATCCTTCGATCTGGTTGATGCGGCGGAGGTGGCGGCCGCCTTCAAAAGCGGTGTTCAGGAACAGCTCCGCGATGTCGAGGGCCACACCCTGCCCGGTTACGCGCTCGCCGAGGCACAGCACGTTGGCGTTGTTGTGCTGGCGGGTGGCGCGGGCCTGAAATTCACAGCCGCACAGCGCCGCGCGGATGCCGGGGATGTGGTTGGCGGCCATGCTCATGCCGATGCCCGTGCCGCATACGAGGATTCCGAAGGAAGCCGGATCGTCGCCGGGCGCGGCGTTGCCCGCGTCGGCGAGGACTTTGCCGCATACGCCCTTGGCATAGACGGGATAGTCGCAGCTTTCCGCAGTGGCGGGGCCGAGGTCGTGGACGTCATGCCCTTTTTCGGAAAGGCGCTTTACCAGCGCGGCCTTGAGTTCCAGTCCGGCGTGATCGGATCCGATATAGACGGTAGCCATCGTTTTCCTGTCTTTTTTTGATGTGAAAAAAGCTCCCCCGCTGGGGACGGTTCCAGTAAAAAAGGCTGTGCCATGGTATATGGTTGTTTTATTCCTACAGCATGTTGAAAAATACAGCTTTTTTTCGTTTTTCTGCCGGTGGGCTCCATGCTTGGGGGCTTTTATGAGTTATTCATTTTGAATTTCAAGAAATCAGGCATCAGCCGCTTCCTATGGCAGAGCCACAAAAAAGGATATGCCTGTCTTTTTCATAAGCGTGCATGGCAAAGTGTCAACAGGCGTGCGGCGGGTGCTTGCCCGCCATTACCGGCTTCTCTGTATCGTTTCCCGGAAAAAAAGGAAATGCCCGCCGGAACGTCCATCCGATGGAGAAAGGCTAAGGGGTGGATGGGATCCGCGCCGGAAGGTTTGGAGGGGAACCTTTTTTCGGAAGGCTGCGCCATGGGAAACGGTCGATGCTTTTTTTGAGGCTCTGTTATGGTTTGTGCTTGTTTCATCTCCACAGTGCGGTGAAAATACGGCCTTTTTCTTCGGTTTTCCCCTTGGCGGGCTCCACTGCCAAGGCATTTTTCCGGTTATCCCTTTGGAACTTCAAGGAAAAAAGCATCAGCCATTTTTATAACACAGCCTTTTTTGAAGTTCCAAAGGAACAAACAATAAAACGCCTCAGCTCTGGTTCCGCCAATGGGAACATTGGATAAAAAGGCTGTTTTTCCTCCCCGCTGAGGAGATGAAATAACCATATGCCATGACACGGCCTTTCAAAATTCCCCCTCAGGGCGCTGGGCCCGTTGGCCGCCCATCGCCCTAAAGCAGCCAGCCGAACCGGGCGCGGAGCGGGGCGAGGTACTCGGCGCGGTGGGCTTCCCGGCCTTTTTCGAGACGGGCGATGTCGCCTTCAAGCAAGGCAAGGTCGCCCGCAAGCTGTGCGCGCCGGGGATCGGCGAGGGTCGCCATGCGCGCCAGTTCCCCCTGAATGGCCTCCTGACGGCGGCGCATGAGCGTCAGGCGGCGCTGGTAGCCGATATCCGGCCCGGCGATCCAGCGCGCTTCGGCCCACAGCACCCACAGGCCCAGATACATGATCCGAAAGAGTTCTTCGATACGGTTCAGAGACGTTTGGACGTCCATCAGTTGTCTCCCCTCTTGATGGGTTCGATGATGGTACCCGCGGGAAGCTCCAGCGCAAGCTGGTCGTCCCGGAATGCCGCATCCGGCGTCTGGCGGTTCTTGACCAGCAGGATGGCCGAATAGCCGTCGGGATGCGTCAGCTTAAACTTGTAGGGCAGGGGCGGGTTGCCGTCGTCATAGGCAATATCCATGATCCAGCCCTTTTCAGCCGACCAGCGGACGGGCAGGCCGTCGGGCCGCAGCTCCAACATCCCCGGCAGGATGCCGCCGGAGAGCGTAAAGGCGATGTCCCCGTTGGGCAGGGCGCGGGGATGGAGCCCCTCGGCCGCGCCGAAGACTTCGTGGAAACGGCCGCGCATGAGCGAGGAGAAGTCGCGCAGGGAGAAGGGCACGGGCCTGCCGAAATTGAGCTGCACCCGCTGCGGGCCCTTATGGACGATGGCCTTGTTTTCGTTGGGGGCGTAGGCCGTAAAGCTGTCCTGCGTTTCCTGGATGCGGGCCACCAGCGAGCCGATCCCGGCCATGACGTCGAGGCGTATGGGCAGGTAGCCGTTGCTCCAGAGCAGGGTTTCCACCCGGCGGGTGTCGCCCTGCGAGCCGTAGCGGAGGCTGCCGCCCAAACGGTACGGCCCGTGATCCGAGGCGCGGGCGGAAGCATAGCTTTGGTAGGCTTGCCATGCGGCGCTGGAGGCGTCCGAAGGCGCGGACGCCCCGATCTCCGGGCCGCGCGTGGCGCAGGCCTGAAGCGACAGGGCGAACAGGGCCGCGAGCATCAGGCGGAAAGGAACGGAAAGGCGGATGTTCATAGTGAATTCAGCTTATTGCGTATGGTTTCAGGGTTGGGGTGATCCAATTCGAGGGCCCGTTCCCATCCTGTGCGCGCTTCGTTTTTGAGGCCTTGTGCCTTGGCGATGTCGCCGTAGTGTTCCCATATGGTGGGATCGCCGCCGTCGGGGAGGCTTGTCGCCCGGCGGACGAGCGCCCATGCCTCGGCGTTTTCGCCCCGGCGGAAGTGCGCCCATGCGAGGGAATCCAAAATGTACGCATGATCAGGGGCCTGTTTGAGCGCCGCTTCGAGCAGCAAGACCGCGCGATCCAGATCCTTGCCTTGTTCGGCCAGCGAATAGCCCACATAATTCAGGGCCTGATAGTCCTCAGGATTGCGGGCGATGATGGATTCCATCACGGCAAAGGCCTCGTGCTTGCGGCCGAGGGAATCCAGCACGCTGCCGTAGACATAGGCGATTTCGTCGTCCGAAGGCCAGATCTGCTGCGCCGCCGTAGCCGCGGCCAAGGCTTCCTTATAGCGATCCTGCAACAGGTACAGATGGATCTCCATGAGCCGGAAATCCCGTTCCGTGGGGAACTGGCTCTGGCCCTGAAGGATGAGCTGCATGGCGTCTTCGTAACGCTGCTGATCGTGCAGCAGTTGGATGCGCAGGCGCAGCGCCCGGTCGTAAAAACGGTTTTCCGGGGGAATGGATTCAAGGTAGTTCAGGGTTTCCTGCACGTCCTTGTGGTATTCGTAGGCGATGGCGGCGAGGTAGAAATGCACCTCGTCCGGCGCGTTGGGATCGTCCTTGAGGCCGTCGAGCAGGGCTTCCGCCTCCGGGTACATCCTCGCATCCAGAAAAAGCGTCGCCGCCGTGAGCTTGTAGCCGTAGGTGGCGGGGCCGTTCAGGGCGTAGTCCAAGGCTTTCTGCCCGTTTCCGGAGCGGATCTGCCCTTCGACCATCCTGATCCAGATGTCCGGGTTGTCCGGGTCCTGCTCGATGAGGCTGTTATAGATTTCGTTCGCCTCGGAGTACTGCTTGTCCGCTTCCAGCAGGCGGGCCAGCTCGAACCATGCGTCAACGAACTCCGGGCTTTCCTGCACGGCGAGCCGGAGCTGCCGGATGGCCCTGAGCGGCTGCTTGAGGCCCACGAGGGCCTGCGCATGGGCATACCGGACGAAAGACGTCCGCAGGCGCTGCGGCAGGGCTGAGAACACCTTGTCGGCTTCCTTGAAATGCCCGGTTTTGACGTAGAGGATGCCGAGCTCCTGCTGCACGAGCTCGGAGTCCGGGCGCTGCCTGCGGTAGTCTTTCAAAACCTTGAGGGCCTGCTCGTTGTCGCCCTGCTCAAGCCACGTCTCGGCAAGCAGGAGGTGCAGGCCGAGATCGCCGGGCACGCGCCTGACGGCCTGTTCGAGCAGGCTGCGGGCCTCGCTGGTTTCCCGGTTGAGCATGAGCCAGGCCGCCGCGTCGATGAAGGGCTGCGGCCTGTTTTCCAGCGTCAGGAGGAGCTTTGCGGCCTCAAGGACGCCTTCCTTGTCGTCATTGCGGATGGACTGGTCGAGCAGGAGGGTCGCGTAGGTGCGCTGGGCCTCAGGCGAGAGATCCCATTGCACGGGCTCCTGCGGCGTGCTGCGGGCGCACCCGGTGAGCATCTGCACGGCCAGCACGGCGCAGGCCATCCCGCGCAGCAGATTGCGGACAAGCCCCGCGCCGCAGCGGGAACTTCCCCGGCGGGCGTGGGATGGCGCAGCCGCAAACGGGGCCGCGGGATGAGTGAGGCGAATGCGGAAGCTCATGAGCAGACTCTGGGGGTTGAAACACGATAACAGGGGATGACGAATACCCTAAACGGGAACGAACAACAACCGGAGATTGCGTATCCGAAACGCCGTTTCCCTTCTTAGTGCGAGATCCAGTCTTCGGAGAAGTCCTGAATATCGGCGGAGAGATGGGTCTTCAGCTTTTGGAGCAGGCGGGCCTCAAGCTGGCGCACCCGTTCGCGGGTGACGTTGTAGCGTTCCCCGATTTCCCGCAGCGTGACCGGATCGTCGGTCAGGAGGCGGTGCTCAAGGATATAGGCTTCCTTTTCGGAAAGCGAGGGCAGGATGTCGCGGATCTTGCTTTGGAGCAATTTGGCGATTTCCATACCCGCGAGGCTTTCCTCAATGCCGGGGCCGAGCGCGGGCAGGAAGTCCATGCGCGTGGCGCTGCCGGAATCGTCGCCGACGGTGGCGTCGAGGGACATGTCGGAGGCGTCCAGCCGCTGCTGCATCTCCACGATCTGATCCTCGCCCACGCCGAGGCGCTCGGCGAGAACCGCCGCGTCGGGGTCGAAGCCTTCGGCAATGAGCTTCTGGCGTTCGCGGTTCAGGTTGTAGAACAGCTTGCGCTGGGCCTGCGTCGTGCCGATCTTGACCATCCTCCAGTTGTCCATGATGAACTTGAGGATGTAGGCGCGGATCCAGAACGCCGCGTAATAGGAGAACTTGATCCCCTTGTCCGGGTCGAACTTGTTGACGGCCCGCATGAGGCCGACGTTGCCCTCCTGGATGAGGTCGAGCACGTTCTGCATCCAGCGGCGCTGGAAGTCCATGGCGATTTTGACCACCAGCCGCAGGTGCGAGGACACCAGGCGGAAGGCCGCGTCGCTGTCGCCGGTCTTCTGCACGCGGCGGGCCAGATCAAATTCCTCATCCGGCTTGAGCATGGGGAAGCGGCTCACTTCGCGCAGGTAGAGGTGCAGCGAGTCCTTGCTGGACGACAGGGAAGGCAGGTGCTGCTGCGACGGCACGGGCAGGGTATCGCCTTCGGGCAGGATGTCGGCGTCGGGGTCGAGCGCGGTCACGTCGTCTTCGGGCAGCTCGTCGCCGATGTCTTCGTCGTCCTCGGCGTCGGCTGCGTCCACGGGCTTGACGGCCTTGAGCGCGGCTGTTTTTCCGGGAACCTGTTTGGGGAGGATCTCCGGTTCGATGATTTCGGGCTCCACAGCGGTATGGTGCTCTTCAGCCGCCACTGCGGAAGGGGCCGGGGGCGCGATCGCGTCGGCGGCGGGCTCCCCGGTCGTTTGGCCGCCCTTGGCGGCCTTGGTGGAAATGCGACGGCTCATATGATTTGTACGTCCTTTTGCCATAAATCTTTATCAGAGTTGAGGGCGGTGGTCCGGGCTCCGGCGCCGGGCGGGACGCTCCGCGCGGACGCGCCTCATGGTGTTACGAAAAAAATCATGTGGAGGAGGGCCCGTACGGGGCGGCTCCTCAATCAGATGCTATAGTTTTGGTTTGTCCTTTTCAACGATTTTCAGTAGACAGAAACCCAAGGGGAGAGCCCGTGCCGTTTGGTGCGGGCTCCTGTTCACGAGCCATTCAAGACCTGCCCGCCTGTGAAAGGGGCAGGAGACCATAAAGGAGAACCGCGTGGCGGATTTTCGTAGCGCACTCGCTTCCGGGCGCACCCTGCTGCTCGACGGGGGCATGGGGACCATGTTGCAGGCAAGGGGCCTGCCCGCCGGGGAACACCCGGAACAGTTCTGCCTTGATCGGCCGGACGTGCTCCGTGGGATCCACGCCGACTACCTTGCCGCGGGTGCGGACATCATCCTGACGTGCACCTTCGGCGGTTCGCGCCTCAAGCTTCCGGCGGGCATCGACGTGACGCCGTTCAACCGCACGATGGCCCGGATCGCCCGCGCCGCCGTGGACGCCGCCGGCCGGGAAGCCTTCGTCGCCGGCGACATGGGGCCGTGCGGGCAGTTCGTGCGCCCGCTTGGGGATCTGCACCCGCTGGAGCTCTACGAAGCCCTGCGCGAACAGGCGCGCGGCCTTGTGGAAGGCGGCGTTGATCTGTTCCTCATCGAAACGCAGTTCGATCTGGCGGAAGTGCGCATCGCCGTGGCCGCCATCCGTGCCGAAAGCGACCTGCCGATCATGGTTTCCATGACCTTCGAGCAGGGGACGAGCCTTACCGGGACGACCCCGGAAATTTTCGCCGAAACCATGCAGAACCTCGGCGTGGACGCGCTCGGCCTGAACTGCGGCCTTGGGCCCGAACAGATGGCCCCGCTCATGGAGCGTTTCCTCGCCTGTTCGTCCGTGCCGGTGCTGGCCGAGCCCAACGCGGGCCTGCCCGAACTGGTGGACGGCAAGACCGTGTTCCGCCTGCCGCCCGAACCCTTTGCCGAAAAGACGGCGGCCTTCGTCGGCATGGGCGCGCGGCTCGTGGGCGGCTGCTGCGGCACGACCCCGGATCACATCGCGGCCCTGCGCCGGGCCGTCGATGCCGTCGGCCCCCGCCCCGCCCCCTCGGTGACGCCTTCCGGCATCGTGCTGACCACCCGCACCCGGCTGGTGCGCATCAGCCCCGCCGAGCCGTTCAAGATCATCGGTGAACGCATCAATCCCACGGGCAAGAAAGATCTGCAAGCGGAATTGCAGGCCGGGGAATACGGCCTCGCCATGCGGTTCGCCTCCGAGCAGGTGGCCCTCGGCGCGCCGATCCTCGACGTGAACGTGGGCGCGCCCATGGTGGACGAGGCGCTGCTCCTGCCCGAACTTGTCCAGCGCCTCACCGGAAAATACGCCGAACCGCTTTCCCTCGACTCCTCGCACGCGGAGGCCATTGCCGCGGCCCTGCCGTTCTGCCCCGGTTCCCCGCTGGTGAACTCCATCAGCGGCGAAGCCGACCGCATGGAACATCTTGGCCCGCTGTGCAGGCAGTGGGGCGCGCCGTTCATCCTGCTGCCCATTCAGGGCCGCAAGCTGCCGGTGAAGGCGGCGGATCGCATCGCCATCATTGAGGACATGCTCGACAAGGCCGCCATGCTCGGCATCCCGCGCCGCCTCGTGCTCGTGGACGTGCTGGCGCTGGCCGTGGCTTCCAAGGCGGAGGCGGCCCGCGAGGGCCTTGAGACGATCCGCTGGTGCGCCGCGCACGGCCTTGCGACCACCATCGGCCTGTCCAACATTTCCTTCGGCCTGCCCGCCCGCGAACTCGTGAACACCACCTTCCTCAGCATGGCGATGGGCGCGGGGCTCAGCTCCTGCATCGCCAACCCCTCAAGCGGCCGCCTGCGTGAAGCCAAGGCCGCCGGGGACGTGCTCATGGGCCATGACCGGGATGCCGCCGCATTCGTGAACGGCTACGCCACATGGACTCCGGGCAACGGCGGGACGGCGGACGCCGCCGCGTTCGCCCGCGCCGCGGCGCAGACCGTGGAGGAGGCCGTGATCCTCGGCGACCGCGAAAGCGTGGTCGGGCTTGTGGAAAAGGAACTGGAAGCCGGGGCCGATCCCTTTGAGCTCGTGCGCGGGCGGCTCATCCCCGCGATCACCGAAGTGGGCTCGAAATACGAGCGCCGCGAATACTTCCTGCCCCAGCTCCTGCGCTCCGCCGAAACCATGCAGACGGCTTTCGCGCGCCTGAAGCCGCTGTTGGAACGCGAAGCCGATGCCGAGGCCCAGAAAACCATCGTCGTCGCCACCGTTGAGGGCGATATCCACGACATCGGCAAGAACATCGTCAGCCTCATGCTCGGCAACCACGGCTTCAAGGTCGTGGATCTGGGCAAGGACGTGAAGGCCGAAGCCATCGTCGAGGCCGCCGTCGCGCACAAGGCCGATCTCATCGGGCTTTCCGCGCTGATGACCACCACGATGGTCCGTATGCGGGACACGGTCGATCTCGTGAAGCAGCGCGGCCTCGGTGTCGACGTGATGGTCGGGGGCGCGGTCGTGACCCCGGCATTCGCGGAAAGCATCGGGGCCAACTATTCGTCCGATGCCGTGGACGCCGTGCGGCTCGCCAAGAGCCTCATCGCGGCCCGCAAGAACCAGTAACCCAAAGGAACAGCCATGCGCCGCCTTTCCTGCCTGATCGCCCTGCTGGCCTGCCTCGTGCTGGCCCTGCCCGCGTTCGCCGACCCTCAGAAGGCCGATGCCGTCCCCGGCATTTCCGGCGAGGGGGTTCTCGATATCGTGAAAGCCAACAAGGGCAAGCTCGTCTTCATCAACTTCTTTGCCACATGGTGCCCGCCCTGCCGGGAGGAGATCCCCGAACTGCTCAGCATACGCAAAGCCTACCCTGCCGACAAGGTGGCCATCGTTGGCATTTCGCTTGACAGCGATCGCGGGAAGTTGGAATCATTCGTCGAGGCTATGGGCTTCAACTATCCGGTTTACCTCGCGGAGCCCGACGTTCCCGCCCTGTTCGGGATCTCGTCCATTCCGTTCAACCTGCTGTACGACAAGGCCGGCAAGTTGGTCGCCGGAGGCCCCGGCATGGTCGGCAAGGAAGACCTTGAGGAAGCGTTCAACGGCCTTCTCAACTGATTTGGCATGCGTCCGGGGAACCCGCCGTTTCCCGGACGCCGTTTTCCCGGCCCGCTTGGAGGGCCGGATCAACCGCGGCTGCCCCACGGGGGGAGGAAGTCGATGAACCTGAGCGTTCGCAAGGCCCGTATGGGCGATATCCGGGCCATCCACGCCCTTTTGATGACGAGTTCCGCCGACGGCCTGTTGTTGCCGCGTTCCCTGACCGATTTGTACGGCCATCTGCGCGACTTTTTCGTTGTGGAGGGCGACGGGGCCACCGTCGGCTGCGGGGCCCTGTCCATCATTTGGGAGAACATGGCCGAAGTGCGCTCGCTGGCCGTGGCCGCCCATGCGCGCCGGAAGGGATGCGGGCGGCTGATCGTGGAGGCCTGCGTCGCCGAAGCCCGCGGGCTGGACATCCATCGCCTGTTTGCCCTGACCTATCAACTGCCTTTCTTCAATGCGCTCGGCTTTTCCGTTGTGGAAAAGGAAGTGCTGCCCCAGAAGGTCTGGGTGGACTGTGTGCATTGCCCCAAATTCCCGGACTGCGACGAAACGGCTGTCCTGCTGGAAATCTAACCCGCCTTGCGGGACGTGGCCGTCCCCGAAGGAGCCTTCATGCGTATTACGAATCTCAAGCCTCTGATCAGCGAAGAAGCCATCCAGACGCGCGTCAAGGAAATGGCCGAAGAGATCAGCGCGCTTTATAAAGATGAGCCTTTGGTCGTCGTGTGCGTGCTCAAGGGTGCGTTCCTGTTTTTTTCCGATCTCGTCCGGCATCTCACCTGCAAGCCGGAAATCGATTTCGTGCGCCTCGCCAGCTACGGCAGCGCGGCGCAGCGTTCCAAGGCGATCACGTTCACCAAGGATGTGGAAATCCCGCTTGAGGGCAAGCATGTGCTCATCGTCGAGGACATCGTGGACACCGGGCACAGCATGGATTTCCTGTTCCGCCAGTTTCAGGCGCGCGGCGCGCGGAGCCTGCGGCTTGCGGTCCTGCTCGACAAGAACGAGCGGCGGGAGGTTCCCGTCACTTCTCACTTCGTCGGGTTTGCCTTGCCTAGCGGGTTCGTCGTGGGGTATGGTCTGGACTACGCTGAGGGTTATCGGGAACTCCCGGCGATCTATGAGGCTGAAATAGAAGAATGACGAATGGCGGAGTCCCTATGATTGTTACATGCCCTAATTGCAGTACCAAATTCAATCTGCCCGAAACGCAGGCCGCGCCTGGGGCCAAATTGCGCTGTTCGGTGTGCAAGCACGTGTTCCAGCTTTCCGACGGCGTGAAGCCCGCGGAAATCCGTATGGAGCCGGACTTGAGCCTTTCTTCCCCGTCCCTTTCCATGCCGCCCAAGAAGAAGGGCGGGGCATGGGGCTGGGTGCTGACGCTGCTGCTCCTCTGCGCGGTTGCCGGAGGCACGTGGTGGGCTTGGACCTACACGCCGCTCTTCGATACCGTGAAGGAGATGATCGCGCCGCCCAAGAAGCAGGACCCGGTGGAGCTGGTCAAGAACATCGCCCTGCGCGGCGTGCGGCAGTACAACATCAGCAACGAAAAGCTCGGCAACATTTCGGTGGTTGAAGGGAAGGTCGTGAACGGCTTCAACCAGCCGCGCGAGCTGATCCGCATCGAAGCGGCGCTGTACGATTCCGCGGGCAACGCGCTGGTTTCCAAACAGCAGCTTGCGGGCACGTCCCTGTCGCTGTTCCAGTTGCAGGTTCTCGGCGAGCAGGACATCGAGCAGGCCCTTGCCAACAAGATCGACATCATGGCGACCAATACCAATGTCCTCCCCGGCGGAGAGGTTCCCTTCATGGTCGTTTTTTACAGCCCGCCGGACAACGCCGCCGAGTTCGGCGTCAAGGTCATCGACGCGCGCATTCCCCCTGAGAAAGAGAAGAAGTAGGGGGATGAAGATTGGGGAGGGGAGAGGGCCCCCTTCTGGAGAAGGGGTCCCTCTCCCCTCCCCAAACCCCACCCCTCTCCCTCCTAAGACTTTTGTAATGGGGGAGTGCTGACACAGGGGAGCGGGGGAAAGACTCTATGGAGCGGGATTCTCGTCATGGATGGGAATCCCGCTCTTTTGTCGGGACGTTCACCTTTTCGATGGTTTTTGAAAAATTCATTTTAAATTTCATATAATTGGATATATGCTTCATTGGAAGCATGCATGTCTTCCTTTGTTCCCGCCGTTGTGTGGGCCGGTTAAAGCCGGTATTGTTTTTTCAGGCTGTGCCATAGAAAATGGTTGATACTTTTTTCCCTGAAGTTTCAAAGGATTAACCGACAAAATGCCTCAGCCTTGGATTCCACCAAGGGGAAAGCTGGAGAAAAAGGCTGTATTTTCACCGTGCTGTGGAGATGAAACAGCCATATGCTATGGCAGGGCCTTCCTTCATCCCCCTTTTTCGGACGGGATGGGTAGACGTGTTTCAGTAAAGAAAATGGGAGGAATCAATATGAAAAAGGTCGGCATTATTCGCTGTCAGCAAACTGAGGATTTATGCCCCGGCACGACGGATTTCGTCACGGCGGCCAAAGGCAAGGGAAGCTTCGAAGGGTTCGGGGAATGTCAGATCGTCGGCTTCGTGAGCTGCGGAGGCTGTCCCGGCAAGCGTGCCGTAGCCCGCGCCAAGATGCTGGTGGAGCGCGGGGCGGAGGCCGTTGCACTCGCCTCCTGCATCGGCAAAGGAACGCCCATCGGCTTCCCCTGTCCCAACCGTGAGCAGATGATGCAGGCTATCCGCGCGAAGATTGGCGACATCCCGCTGCTCGAATATACCCACTAAGGCGTAAAGGCACCACTCAGGAGGGGCCGCCGCCAAGCCCGGACATCCGGCTCTCCTCCAGACAAAAGGGAGAGCCTCTTGCTAGGGTGTGTCATTATTTTAGGCTGTGTTCAATTTTACGGTTGATGATTTTTTCAATGAAAAATCAATAGATAAAAGCTCGTTCCACGTCTGGTGATGTGGGTCTCTCTCATTTTTTGTTCATTACATGAAATCCAGTTTTGAAGAATTGTTGCGAGACCTCCGAATAATTTCCAAAGAACTCTTCCTTTCCAGTTGGAATCTTGTATCAACCACAAACTTAAACACAGCCTTATTTTATATATAATTATTTGAATTTATTAAAAATAATTTTTTTGTGACTTGAAAAATAGTTAAATAATTTCAATAGATTATATCTGATTGACGACATACCCTAGGGCCTGTTCACACAAACAGAGAATAAACATATTTTTTAAATGGTTATCCTCATTTTTGAGCAGTGCTGCATTTTTCTTCAACCCTCTTCAATCATGGGAAAAATTCAGCATAGCGTGAACACGCCCTAGAGCCTGTTCACATAAACAAGGAATGAACATAATCTTTTACAAATGGTTATCTCCGTTTTCGAGCGATGCCGAATGCTTCTTCCAATCTGTTCCAGTCATTGGAAAAAAATTCAGCATAGTGTGAACGCGCCCTAGCAGAAAAACTGGAGAAAAAGGCTGTATTTTCACCATGCTGTGGAGATAAAACAACCACATACTACGGCAGAGCCTTCCTATGGCAGAGCCTTCTCAAAAAAAGACGCTCCGGCAATGGAGCGTTTTTTTATCCGGCACAACTGGCGAAAGGGATTCGATAAGGTCAAAAGTCTTTGGGGAGGATGGGGGAGGTTTGGAGGGGGAAGGAGGGGCTTTCTCCAGAAAGGCCCTCCTTCCCCCTCCAATATTCCCTAAAACAGCTTCATCTGCGTGGCTTTCGTCTGCACATGGCGG
The DNA here is from genome assembly GCF_057864385.1 of Bilophila sp. Classification (NCBI taxonomy): domain Bacteria; kingdom Pseudomonadati; phylum Thermodesulfobacteriota; class Desulfovibrionia; order Desulfovibrionales; family Desulfovibrionaceae; genus Bilophila; species Bilophila sp. Next base: position 42,757 of record NZ_DBMAFI010000001.1, read on the forward strand.
ACAAGCCGGGTGTGACGGAACAGTTCGGGCAGCGCGGAGAGGAAACGCGAAGGGGGCAGTTCCAGTACTTTGCCGTAGAGACGGCGCTGCGCCGCATGGCTGACGAAAACAGCATCCTGCGCACGGGTCAGGCCGACATAGAACAAGCGCCGCTCTTCCGCGAGCGCGTCCGGATCGACGGCGGCGCCGGGATCGCCGTGGAGCAGCGCATCCGCACCGGGGAAAGGCAGGATGCCCTCTTCTAAGGCGGGCAGGAATACGGCCCGGAACTCAAGGCCCTTGGCGGCGTGCAGGGTCATGATCTGCACCTGCTCCGCCTGCTCGCGCACAAGATCCAAATCCTGCCGCAGGCACACCCAGTCAAGCAGCCCTTCCCATGTCTTGCCCTGCTCGCGGAACGCCCGGAGCAGGGCGTTGTAGGCCGCAGATTCGGTGAACAGCGGGGCAAGGAGCTTGGCGGCGTCCAGATGGGAGGCCAGCGCGGACGGCCCTGCCTGCCAGAGCTGTTCGGGCAGGGACGCGCCCAACTGCGGCACATCCACGTCGAGGCTGCCGGGGCCTTCCGGCGCGGCAAAGGGGCGCTGGAAGCGCTGGCCCGCCAATTCAAGGATGAGGGCGGCGGAAGGATCGGCCCAGAAGGGGGCCGTTTCCGGTGCCGAACAGGGGACGCCCCGGCGCTCCAGAGCGGTTTTCAGGGGCGGAATGAGCGCCTTCATGCGGACAAGCACGGCCACCTCGCCGGGGCTGCACGGCGTGGCAAGCGTGGCATCGCGGCGGCGGGAATCTTCCAGCGTATGGGAGGTTCCGCCAAGAAGAAGCGCAGCCTGATCCGCGACCCATGCGGCTTCCTTGCGGGCGTCCGGGGCGCTGAACAAGTGCAGGCAGGCTTCCGCTTCACGGGTGGGGATAAGTTTTCCACAGGCTGAGGACGGCCCAAGCAGCGCCGAAGCCGAGGTCAGGATTCCGGCGGCGGAACGGTGGCTCGCGGCGAGCGTGACGCTCTCCAGCGAAGGCCACGCTTCACGCAGGGCGGACTGGACATCGGGATGCGCCCCACGGAACCCGTAAATGGCCTGATCGGGGTCTCCGATGCCGAAGAAGCCATGGCCGCCTTCGGGCATCAGCGCCCGCACAAGGGCGACCTGCAACGGCGAAAGGTCTTGTATTTCGTCGACCAGCACGTCGCTCCACTGGCGTTCCGGCTCGGCTTGCAGGCGGGCCAGCCAGTGCTCCAGCAGATCCGTATAGTCCGCAAGGTTCCGTTCGCGCTTGGCGGCATGGTAACGCTCCAGCAGGGCGGACTGCTCTGCTGTCAGGGGGCTGAGGCGTTCGCGGGCGAGGGACAGCTCATCCCATACGTGTCTGGCGTCGGCGGCGGACAGGGCGTTGGCCCTGGCGAACACGCTCCGGGCCGTTTCTTCGGGCAGTACGGCGGGCAGGGCCTCCTCTGCGGCACCCCAATGGGATAAGGCCAGGGCGTGCAGGGTATCGGCCTGAGGCAGCGGGACGCCTTCCCCAAGGGCGCGCTCAAGGCGTTCCCGGAGCTCGGCGGCGGCGCGGCGGGTAAAGGTAACAGCAAGGATGCGCTGCGCGGGGATGCCGTCTTTGAGAAGGCGCTGGACACGGCCCACGAGGGTACGGGTTTTGCCGGAGCCGGGGCCAGCAAGCACCAGCACGGGGTTTGGCCCGGCTTGGATGGCTTTCCGCTGCGCTTCGGAATAGGGGAACGCCTTCGGATCGGGCGGCGTTTGGGGCGGCGGGGGCGTCATTGCCGCGAACAGGGACGCCTGTTTCGGCGCTTCTTCCTTGGAAGGCGCGGCCTTGGGCTTCCTGCCCGGCTTTTTGGCTTCGGGCAGCGCATCCAGCAAAGAGGAAGAACGATACCTTCCCGTCACAAATTGTTTGCGCTCTTCTTCCGAGAATACTTTGACGACCCCGTATTCGCCGTCAAAGCCCGCCTCCTTGATGACGTCGCCCCGGCGCATACGGGCCACGGCCTCACCGAGCGCGTCCCAGTGCTGCCGCAAATCCGATTCGGGCACCGTGTGCAGGATGTCCATTTCCGAACCGAACAAACGAACCAGTTCGGACTGCCTTTCCTGCACTTTCCGGCTCTTGGGGCCGACGGAAAGCAGTTCGCCGAGCATTTCCGGGAGCGGGAACAGCGAGACGAACCCCGGATCGTGCTTGGGCATGACCGGGGCCTTGCGGTCGGCCAGCGCCATGACCCGGTGGAGCACGCCGACCGTGAGCGGCTTGCCGCATACCGGGCAGATGTTGCCGATTTTCATGGATTCTTCCGGCTCAAGGACAACATTGCAGGCGCGGTGCCCGTCGAGGTGGTACTTTCCTTCCTCAGGGAAGAACTCCACCGTCCCCCGGTAGGTGCAGCCTGAGCCTTCCTCGCCCCGTGCGGCCCGGCGCAGCGCGTCGAATATGCCGTCATAGGAAGGCGTGCCTTCAAAGAGATTGGCTTCGCGGCCGAGGTTCTCCCCGGAATGCGCGTCGGAGTTGGACACGAGCACATAACGGTCGAGCGCAGACCAGAGCCGGTTCATGTCAGGATCGGAGGAAAGGCCGGTTTCCAAGGCGAAAATATGTGAGGAGAGCGATCCGAAGCAGTCTTCCAGCGCGTCGAAGCCGGATTTGGAGCCAAACAGCGAAAACCACGGCGTCCAGATGTGCGCGGGAATGAGCACGCCGCGCTCGTCGGTTTCAAGCACCATTTCAAGGAGATGCTCGCAATCGAGGCCAAGGATCGGCCGCCCGTCGGAAGTGATGTTTCCGATGGCGGCGAGCTTGTTGGACAGCTTGTCCGCACTCTCCAGGCTGGGCATGATCACGACGTTGTGTACTTTGCGTACGGAACCGCCTTTCTTGTAGATGGAGCTGATTTCCGCTTGGATGAGGAATTGCGGCTCGCTGACGCCGTCCGGGCGAGAAAAGCCGGGGATTTCCGTTTCCAGCGGCGTCTTTTCGCGGACGCGGTAGAGGCCGCTGTTGTCGTCATAGACGAGGTCACGCCGCAGCTCGTCCCTCCATGCCGGATGGGTGAAGTCGCCCGTGGACATGACGGAGAGCCCTTTGATCATGCTCCATGCCGCAAGATTGCGGATATTGAGCCTGCCGCTGGTGGCGCGGGAAAAGCGCGAATGGACATGCAGATCTGCGCGAAAGTATTTCATTCCTCAAGACTAACGCAAAAAGGGGCAGAATGCCAGTGATTCCGGCGTGGAAAAACCTTCCGGGCCGTACAGGGCGATGGGCTCGGCGGCGGACGGTTTGGCGCATGGGCCCTTACGGGCTTCTATGAGCACGAACGTGGCTGGGGACGTTTTTTGTTTGTGAATGAATTGTAACAAACAGGGAGCCAGCCCCGCCCCATCCAGCGCCGCCAGCATATCCTGGAGCCTGTCCGGGCTTATGATGCAGACGAAACGCCCATCCGTTTCGAGCAATGACGAGGCTGCGGATGCGAACAGCGGAAACGTCCCCTTATCGCCGAACAGGGCCCTTCGGCGGGCCTGTGTTGCAGGCAGGCGACCTGAACCGATGAGACGCCACGGCGGGTTCGCCATGACCAGTTGGATCGGGGAGGTTTCCACACGGAGTTTTTCTAAAAAATGCGTGTCGGCAAGCTCCCCGGTATGCAGGGCAAACCGATCCGAAAAGCCGAGCTTGGCAGTATTGTTTCGGGCGGCGGCAATCGATTCGGGATTGCAGTCCATACCGAAGCCTCGGCATTTGTTTCTTTGAAGTAACAAATAGGCAAGGCCAACAACGCCGCATCCTGTTCCAAAATCTATAAACCGTATGGTAACATCGTTTGTACGGCTCACTGCAAAGGCCGCGAGCAGCAGCGCATCGACGCTGAAACGGAAACTGCCCTCAGGCTGTTCCAAGCCAGCGGGAAAGGCCCGCCGCGCTTCCGCGTGCAGTGACGGGAGCTCACCGATCGGCGCTGTTTTTCCAAATGGCTCTGGCATAGGATGTGGTTGTTTCCTCTCCACAGCTGGTGAACATACGGCCCTTTTCCCCGTTTTTCCGTTGGGGGGGCCAGGGCTGGGGCCGCTTGCCGGTCATACCCTTGGAACTTCAGGAAAGCATTGGTCCATTTCCTATGGCGCAGCCTTTCAAATGGGGCCATACGCGGTATGCGATGGGAAAGGAAGGGCGGTTGCGGCCTAGAGAAGAGGCTTGGGGAGAGGGGAAGGACAGGGCGTTTTGCCGGAAGGCCCCTTCCCCTCCTTGTGCCGTTTAGAAAAGATAGTCGATGGCCTGACGTGACTCGGTCACGAGCTTGATGAGTTCTTTGCCGACGGCGACATGCGCGGGGTGTTCGGCATAGGCCTTGAGCCCTTCGGCGTCGTCATGCGTGGTCATCAGGATCACGTTGACCGGCATGGTGCAGGTGGGGAGGAACTCATAGGACACTTCAAGGGACTTGAGGGACGGAATCTGTCCCATGAGGGCTTCAAGGCGCTGCCTGATGAGCTTGGCGTTTTCGGCGGCGGTACGGCCTTCGGCTTCGGGTTTCAGCGTCCACCAGACGATGTGACGAACCATGATGCGACTCCTATTGGGCAGAGGTTGAATCAGCGGAGAACGTGGGACGCCCACGCAGCCTGGCCATAGGACAGCCCGCCGTCTCCGGGCGGCAGTGCGTAATGCGTGAGCGGAACGAGCCCGCGCCGCGCCAGCGCTTCCGGCAGCAGCAGGGCGATAGTCCGGTTGTGGAAGACGCCGCCGGACAGGGCCACGGTACGGACGCCGCAGCGCCGCGCCCCGGAAAGCGCCAGTTCGGCAAGCCCTTCCGTCAGGCCAAGGTGGAACCGGCGGGCCAGATCGGGGACAGGGACGCCTGCCCGCCGCAGTTCCAGCAGGTGCAGAAAAAAGGCTGCCGTGTCAAGTTCCAGCAGGCCGCCCCGTTCCCTGATGGGGAAGGGGGCGGATGTTGTTACCGATAGGTCTTGTTGCGCTTCCAAGCGGATGGCGGCCTGCCCTTCGTAGGTGACGGACGGGCACAAACCGAGCAGTGCGGAAACGGCGTCGAACAGGCGGCCGCAGCTTGAGGTCATGGGCGTGGCCTCGCGGCGTACCATCTCCAAAATGGCGTCGTGTACGGCGCGCTTTCCGTCCACCCTCAAGAGTGCGTGCATGTCCTCCGCAAACCGTCCGCGCAGCCCTTCGGCCTCAGGGAGCCCCATGAAGCCGCTTGCGATGCGCCACGGTTCCCTGATGGCGGCCTCGCCTCCGGGCAGCGGGAACGGCGCAAGGCGTCCGATGCGCCCGCCATAGCGTTCTTCGCCGGCGGCTTTCGGATCGACGAAAAGGAGCTCCCCGCCCCATATGGTTCCGTCCGTGCCGTATCCGGTGCCGTCCAGAGCCAAGCCGAGCGCGGGGGCGTCATGCCCGTTTTCCGCCAATACGCCGTACACATGGGCAAAGTGGTGTTGCAGGCGCAGGACGGGCAGGCCGGAATCCAGCGCATAGCTCGTGGAAAGGTAGTCGGGGTGCAGATCGCAGACGACCGCCTCAGGCTTGACTTCCAGCAGCCCGCCGAGGTGTTCCGCCATATCTTGGAAAAACGCGAACGTCTCAAGGTTTTTCAGATCGCCCACATGCTGGCTGAGGAAAGCATCCTTGCCGCGCGTGAGGCAGAGCGTGTTCTTGAGTTCCGCGCCTGTGGCCAATACGCAGCGGCCCGCGTCGCGGGGGAGCTCCAACGGCCTCGGCACGAACCCCCTTGCCCTTCGGAAGAAGTGGAGCGGGGGGGCTTCCCGGAGGAGGCTTCCCGAAGAAACGTTCCCGGCTTCCCCTTCAACGTTTTCGGCTGAAGTGGAGGGGAGCCCCGCAGGAGCCCCGTCTGGGAGGGAGGGGGAACAGGCGGAGGGGATGCCGTTTTTTTGTGGATAACGTTGTGGATTGTTGTCTGTGGAAAAGCCGGTTTCCGGCAATGGTTCCACCCGTACCACGGAGTCGTCGGCACGGATCAGGATGTCCCGGTTATGGAGCAGGAAAAGGTCGGCGATGTGCCGCAAACGGGCCAGCGCCTCGCGGTTGCCGAGCGAGATGGGTTCGCCGCCCGCGTTGCCGGAGGTCATGACGAGCGCCGGGAGCGGAGAGAGCGCGGCGAATGCTTCGAGGAGCAGGTGGTGCAGCGGGGTATAGGGCAGCATGACGCCGATGCTGTCCACGTCCGGCGCAATGGCGGGCGGCAGGACGCCGCGCGAGGCGAGCACGACGATGGGGCGTTCGGAGGAGGTCAGGGCGGCGGCTTCCGCATCGGAAACATGGGCGACGCGCCGGGCCGTTTCAAGATCCGGCACCATGATCGCCAGCGATTTGTGCGGGCGGCGCTTGCGTTCGCGCAGCAGGGCGACGGCTTCGGCGCTGGCTGCGTCGCAGACCAGATGGAAACCTCCGAGGCCCTTGACCGCAACGATGTTTCCGGCACGCAGGGCGGCGGCTGTCCGCTCGATGGCGTGCTGCCCTTCGGCAAGCTCCGGGCCGGGGATGCGGGGATCGCCTTCGGGGGCGGCGGCCAGCCAGACCTTCGGCCCGCAGGCGGGGCAGGCGTTGGGCTGGGCGTGGAAGCGGCGGTCGAGGGGATCGTTGTATTCGGCGGCGCAGTCCGGGCACAGGGGGAAGCAGCTCATGGACGTGGTGGCCCGATCATAAGGTATGGAACGGGTGATGGTGTAGCGGGGGCCGCAGTCCGTGCAGTTCGTGAACGGGTAGCGGTAACGCCGGTTCGCCGGATCGCGCATGTCCGCGAGGCAGTTGCCGCAGGTCGCCACATCCGGGCTGACCAAGACGGCGTGGCCGTGGCGCCCTTTGCTGTGTGCGATGGCGAAGGCCGTTTCGCCGTCCGCAAGCGGCAGTTCCTCGCGGCGCAGGGACGTGATCCGCGCAAGCGGCGGCAGGCCGTGTTCGAGCGCGTGGGCAAAGGCGGCCAAAGCCTCATCGCTTCCCTGCACCTCCACCCGGACGCCGTCCGACGTGTTGCCCACATGCCCGGTGAGCCCGTGCCGGGTTGCGGCACGGTATACGAAAGGCCGGAAACCAACCCCTTGGACTTGTCCGCCGATGATATAGCCGTGTCGTCTCATGTTGCGCTCCCGTTGTGTCCGAAAAAAGAGGCGTTGTGCCCGATTTGCTGTCTGCCGCCGGAAAAGCGGGGGAAAGCCGCGGATACGCCGCCCATAAGCGTCTTCCGGCCACCATAGCCGTCCGTGGGAAGCGCGGCAACCCCCAAAGCTCTCATGACGGAGCCCTTGCGGGGCGGGTGCCTCGTTTGGTATGATCTCCGCTTCCACCTTGTGTTTTTCCAATTTGTTTTTTTGGAGTCCTCACATGAACGATTTTGTAGTGCAGGAGCTGACGCTGGGCCAGCTTCTGGAGAATACGGCGGCCCGTTTTCCCGATACCGACGCCGTGATCCACGCGGACCGCGAGCTGCGGCAGACGTGGTCGGAGTTTTCGGCGTGTGTGGACGATATGGCCAGAGGCTTGATGGCCATCGGCGTGCGGAAGGGCGAGAAGGTTGCCGTATGGGCGACCAACGTGCCGCATTGGGTGACCCTCATGTTCGCCACGGCCCGCATCGGGGCCATTCTGGTCACGGTAAACACCAATTACCGCGAAACGGAACTGCGTTACCTGCTGCAGCAGTCGGAATGCGAAAACCTTTTCATCATCGACAGCGTTCGCGACCACGATTTCATCGCTTCCACATATAAGGTGCTCCCAGAACTGCGCAGGCAGCGGCGCGGGATGCTTGAGGTCGAGGATCTCCCGTACCTGAAGCGCGTGTTTTTCCTTGGCACGGACAGGCACCGGGGCATGTACTCCCTGCCGGAAGTCTTTTCCCGCGCCGGGGATGTCTCGGATGAGGCATACGAAAGCCGCAAGGCGTCCATTTCGCCCTATGACGTGGTGAACATGCAGTACACGTCCGGGACGACGGGGTTCCCCAAGGGCGTGATGCTGACGCATGTAAATATCGTCAACAACGGCTACTGGATCGGCCGCCACCAGAAATTTTCCTCGCTTGACCGGGTATGCCTGCCCGTGCCCCTGTTCCACTGCTTCGGCTGTGTCCTTGGGGTCATGGCCTGCGTGAACCACGGGGCCACCATGGTGCTGCTCGACGCCTTCTCCCCCGTGCAGGTGATGACCGCCGTGGTGCAGGAGAAGTGTACCGCCCTGTACGGCGTGCCGACCATGTTCCAGGCCATTCTGGATCACCGCGCCTTCCCGCGTTTCGACTTTTCCTCGCTGCGCACGGGGATCATGGCGGGTTCCGTGTGCCCTGAGCCGCTCATGCGCCGGGTCATGGAGCAGATGTGCATGAGCGAAATCACCATCTGTTACGGCCTGACCGAAGGCTCTCCGGTCATGACCCAGACCCGTACCGACGATACCGTGGAGCGCCGGGTCAAGACCGTGGGGCGGAGCATGCCCGGTATTGAGGTCACCATCCGTGATCCCGAAACCAACGAGGAAGTCCCCCGCAATGCCGTGGGCGAGGTATGCTGCCGCGGCTACAACGTGATGCAGGGCTACTATAATATGCCCAAGGATACGGCCGAGGCCATCGACGGGGAGGGCTGGCTGCATTCCGGCGACCTCGGCGTCATGGACGAGGACGGGTATGTCAGCATCAGCGGGCGCATCAAGGACATGATCATCCGGGGCGGCGAAAACGTATATCCCCGCGAGGTGGAGGAATTCCTCCTCAAGATGGACGGCGTGGCCGACGTGCAGGTCGTAGCCGTGCCGAGCCGCCGCTACGGAGAAGAGGTGGGCGCGTTCCTCATCCCCAAGGAGGGCGCGAATGTCGCCCCCGAAGATGTGCGCGACTATTGCAGGGGCAAGATCGCGTGGTATAAGATCCCGCGCTATGTGGCTGTGGTGGAAGGTTTCCCCCTGACCGCCAGCGGCAAGATCCAGAAATACAAGCTCCGTGAAATGGCGGCGGAATACTTCCCTGAGGCCATGCGCGGGCGCAGCGGGCGCCCCGTTTGAGGGGGCGGCGTGATGTCTGATTTGAGGAACAGGCGGCGCTGGCGTCCGCACGGGGAGCCATGCCGATGAAGACCATCGGCCTTATCGGCGGCATGAGCTGGGAAAGCACGGCTACATACTACCGGATCATCAATCGGTTGGTGCGGGAGCGGCTCGGCGGGTTCCATTCCGCCAAGTGCGTCCTGTACAGCGTGGATTTCCACGAGGTTGAGGGCTGTCTGCGGGCGGGGGACTGGGAGCGCGGCGGCGGGCTGCTGGCGGAGGCCGCGCGCGGCCTTGAGCGCGCCGGGGCCGACTGCGTGCTCATCTGCACGAACACCATGCACAAGGTGGCGGATGCGGTGCAGGCGGCGACGTCCCTGCCGTTGCTGCACATCGCGGAACTGACCGCCGACGAGCTGGAGGCCGCCGGGGTGTCCGCGGTCGGGCTGCTCGGCACGCGCTGCACGATGGAACAGGATTTTTATACGCGCAGGCTCGTGGAACGGGGCATCGCCGTATTGATCCCCGGAGAGGATGAACGGGCGCTGGTCAACCGCGTCATCTTCGATGAGCTGTGCCTTGGGACGGTTTCCGAGGCCTCCCGGCGGGCATTCGCGGCGATCGTCGGCGGCCTGACGGACAGGGGCGCGCAGGGCGTCATCCTCGGCTGTACGGAAATAGGATTGCTGGTGCGTCCGGGGGACACGTCCGCACGGCTGTTCGATACGGCGGAAATCCACGCCCGGCGCGCGGCATTGTATGCGCTTGGCGAAGCATTCCCGCGCGACGGGGGAGAGTGATGAATACGATTTCTTCAATAAAGGTTCCCGGCCTGACCGAGGACAAGTGCGTGACCCTTATCGGCATGGCCGGGGCTGGAAAAAGCACCGGCGCCCGCGCCGTGGCCGAACGCCTCGGCTGGGCCTATGTGGATACCGACTATCTGATTGAATCCACCTATGGCGCGCGCCTTCAGGACGTGACGGACGCCTTGGACAAGGAAAGCTTCCTCGATGTGGAGGCCAAGGTCATCCTGTCCCTCCGTATGCAGCGCGCCGTGCTCGCCACGGGCGGCAGCGTGGTCTATCGGCCTGAAGCCATGCGGTATCTGGCTTCCCTCGGCCCGGTGGTCTTCCTCGATGTCCCGCTCCCCATCATTTTGGAGCGTATTGCCCGCAAGCCGGATCGCGGGCTTGCCATTGCGCCGGGGCAGACCGTGGAAGATCTTTTCCATGAGCGCGAGGCGCTGTATCGCCGGTGGGCCACCTGCCGCGTCGCGGCGGGGAACCTCAGCGTTTCCGAGACGGCGGATGCCGTTTTCGACGCCATTGCCGGGCACGGGCAGGCCCTATGAACGAACGGGCTTGCGGCGTACGGCTTCATCCCGCGGCCCGGCTGCTGCGCTGGATGGGGCGCCATGCCGTAGGTGTGGGCTTCCTTTTGATCGGCGTCTGGCTGTTCCGCGCGGTGCTTGCCGGAGCTGACGGCATCTCCTACGATTGGCAATGGTATCGCGTCTGGCGGTATCTGGGGCGCTGGACGGACGGGCATTTCATCCCCGGCCCATTGCTCGACGGGCTCGGCATGACCGTGCGCATCGCGTTTTCCGGGCTTGCCCTTGCCGTTGCCGCCGGGCTCGGCGCGGCGTTGCTGCGGCTGTCCCCGTGGCCTGTGGCGCGGGGCATGGCGCATGCCTATGTGGGGTGTTTGCGGAATACCCCGCTGCTCCTCCAACTGTTTTTTGTCTATTTTTTGTTCGCCCCCGTCATAGGCGTCGGGCCTTTCGGCGCGGCGGTGCTGGCCCTCGGCCTGTTTGAGGGGGCGTATATGGCGGAATTGTTCCGGGCGGGCCTGCTCTCCGTGCCCAGGGCGCAGTGGGAGGCGGGCATCAGCCTCGGCCTCGGCATATGGAACACGCTCCGGCTCGTTATCCTGCCGCAGGCCGTGCGCCGGATGTTGCCGCCGCTGACCAGCCAGCTTGTTTCGCTCATCAAGGACACCTCGCTCGTCAGCGCCATCGCCGTGGCGGATCTCACCATGCAGGCGCAGGTGTTGATCGCGGACACGTTCCTTGCGTTTGAGATATGGCTGATCGTCGCGGCGCTGTACCTCGCGCTTACGCTTTGCGTGGCGCTGCCCGCCCGCTGGCTGGAGCGCCGATACGCTTGGCGGTAGGCCCTTGGGTGGGAAATGGGAGCCTTTCCGGAAAAGGCTTCCGCCCCGCGTTTCCCCGCCTATCCCCTAAGGCGTTTGGCTCACGGGAAAACGGCGGAAGGTTCCGTTGCGGGAAGGAAAGGTTTTGTCAGGGGATGTGGCGATATGTTGATAGAACACGGCGAATATGCAGTATTCATGGCTTTCAGTAAATTCCATGGTTGGCCTTTCGTCGGTTATCCGTGGGGCTTTCAAGGGATGAAATGCCAACCGGTTGCCGCAGTACAGCCAAAAGAAAAGGCTTTGTCATAGAAAACGGTTGGGGCTTTATTTCGTGAAATGCCAAAGAAATAGCCAGTAAAATTTCCCAATCATGGAGCCGTAAGCGGAAAAAGGCTGTGTCCTAGAAAATGGTTGATGCTTTTTTCCTTGAAGTTTCAAAGGAATAACCAGCAAAATGCCTTAGCCATAGGTTTCGCCAAGGGGAAAACAGGAGAAATAGGCTGTATTTTCACTGCACTGTGGGATGAAACAACCGCATACTATGACAGAGCCCGGAAAAATTGGAGAAAAAGTATATACTTTTCAGTATATTGATGAGATAAAACAACCATATGCCATGACAGAGCCAAAGAAAAAGCTCATAGGAGACGTTATGAAAAAAATTTTTGCAGTGTTGATGTTGATGGCGGCTTTGATCCTGCCCGGCTTGGCACAGGCGAAGGGTGCGCAGACGCCCATGATTGACGATGTGGTCAAGCGCGGCGTGCTGCGCGTCGGTTTTTCCTCGTTCGTGCCGTGGGCCATGCAGGACAAGAACGGTGAATTTGTGGGCTTCGAGATCGACGTGGCGAAACGTCTTGCCAAGGATCTGGGCGTGGAGCTCCAGCTTGTGCCCACGAAATGGGCCGGGATCATCCCTGCGCTGATGGCCGGGAAATTCGACGTCATCATCGGCAGCATGAGCGTCACCCCTGAGCGCAATTTGAAGGCCAACTTCACGGTTCCCTATGATTACGCCACCATCGAAGTCATGGCGAACAAGGAAAAGACCAAGGGCATGAAGTTCCCCGAAGACTTCAACAAGCCTGAAGTGGTCGTTGCCCTGCGCACGGGCAGCACGCCCGTTCCCGTCGCCAAGAAAGTGCTCCCCAAGGCCACCTTCCGCCTGTTCGACGATGAAGCCCCGGCCGTGCAGGATGTGCTCTCAGGCCGTGCCGACGTGATGTTCTCGTCCGCGCCGCTTCCGGCCTTTGAGGTGCTCCGCAACCCCGGCAAGCTCTATCAGCCCTCCACGGACGCCTTTTACCGCCAGCCCGTGGGCATGGCCATCCGCAAGGGCGACCCCGACAGCCTGAACGTGCTCGACAACTGGATCCGCACGGTCGAAGCGGAAGGCTGGCTCTCCGAGCGCCGTCATTTCTGGTTCAAGACGACCGACTGGGAAGCGCAGGTTCAATGAGATCCGGCGGCTCCCGGAAAGCGCCCCGGCGCGAATGGTCGCCCTATGCCGAGTATAATCGGCAGGGGCGGCTTTTTCCCACGTTCGGGCGGGTGGACGCCGTTCTGGCCGTCCTGCTGTTTCTGGGAGCCTGCTTTTTCCTGTGGCGCTCGGAAACCATAGCCGCCTACCGCTGGAGCTGGCCGGAACTGGCGGATTTCCTTATCCGCCGTACGCCCGGCGGTTACGAGCCCGGCCTCCTGATACGGGGGCTCATCGTCACCCTTCGGCTCGGAATCTGGTCGATGGCGCTGGCCCTGCTCATCGGCGGCGTGTTGGGAACCCTTTCCGCCGGGAAACGCGGCATCGCGGCGTTGCCCATTCAGTTTTTCGTCAATTCCGTCCGCAATACCCCTCCTTTGGTGCTGTTGTTTCTCCTGTACTTTTTCGCGGGCAACCTGCTTCCCGTTTCCGACATGGAACAGGCCCTGCGCTCCATGCCTCCTTTCGTCAGGGATGCGGTGGCGTGGGGATTCGCCCCAGAAGGCCAGCTTGACCGCATGGTTGTGGCGGTGCTGACGCTTGGGGTGTACGAAGGGGCCTATGTTACGGAGATTGTCCGCGGGGGCATTGAGGGCGTTCCGCATGGGCAATGGGAAGCTTCGGCGGCGCTCGGTTTTTCCAGCTCGCAGCAGCTCCGTCTGGTCATTTTTCCGCAGGCCGTGCGCGCGATCCTGCCCCCCCTCGTGGGGCAGGTCATCACCACGTTCAAGGATTCCGCGCTGGCTTCGCTTATTTCTTTGCCCGACCTGACCTTTCAGGCCCTTGAAGTTATGGCGATCAGCCGCATGACCTTTGAAGTCTGGATCAGCGCCGGGGTCATCTATTTGCTTCTTGGCGTCCTCTGTGCCCGCTACGGTCGCTGGCTCGAAATGCGGGGGACGTGGAAGGCGTAGAGGAGAGTAAGGGGAGGGGAAGGGGAGAATCGGGGGAAGGGAGGGGAATCCTTTCTGAAGAAAGGTTTCCCCTCCCTTCCCCCGAACCCCCATCCCTCCCCTTCCCAAGACTTTCGACTGGTGGGGAGGCTGCGCGGCGGGAGTTCCTGCCGTATGGAGGGAGTCCGACCATGCGGGGGCTCCCGTGTTCGGCATTATGGGGCCTCTGGCTTATAGAGGGAGGTTTAGGTGATTCCCACGTTCCTTTGCTCTTTGGAGAGGCGTTTTTCTTTGGCTCTGTTATAGTTTATGGTTGTTTCATCTCCACAGTGCGGTGAAAATACAGCCTTTTTCTCCGGTTTTCCCCTTGGCGGGATCCAAGGCCAAGGCATTTTGCCGGTTATCCCTTTGGAGCTTCAAGGAAAAAAGCATCAACCATTTTCTATAACACAGTCTTTTCTTAAGGTTTTTGACTGGCAGGAGGCTGTGCGGCGGGAGTTCCTGCCGTATGGAGGGAAGCTGATCATGCGGGGGCTCCCGTGTTCGGCATCATGGTGGGCTCTGGCTTATGGAGTGAGGGGTTGGTGATTCCCACGTTCCTTTGCTCTTTGGGGAGGCGTTTTTCTTTGGCTCTGTTCTAGTTTATGGTTGTTTCATCTCCACGGTGCGGTGAAAATACAGCCTTTTTCTCCTGTTTTCCCCTTGGCGGGAGCCACGGCCAAGGCATTTTGCCGGTTATCCCTTTGGAGTTTCAAGGAAAAAAGTATCAACCATTTTCTATAACACAGCCTTTTCTTTTCTCAAGGTTTTTGACTGGCAGGAGGCTGTGCGGTGGGAGTTTTTGCCGTATGAAGGGAGGCCGACCATGCGGGGGCTCCCGTGTTCGGCATCATGGCGGGCTCTGGCTTATGGAGTGAGGGGGTGGTGATTCCCACGTTCCTTTGCTCTTTGGAGAGGCGTTTTTCTTTGGCTCTATTATAGTTTATGGTTGTTTCATCTCCACAGTGCGATGAAACTTTTTCTCCGGTTTTCCCTTTGGGGGGATCCACGGCTAAGGCATTTTGCCGGTTATCCCTTTGGAGCTTCAAGGAAAAAAGCATCAACCATTTTCTATAACACAGCCTTTTCTTTTCTCAAGGTTTTTGACTGGCAGGAGGCTGTGCGGCGGGAGTTCCTGCCGTATGAAGGGAGGCCGACCATGCGGGGACTCCCGTGTTCGGCATCATGGGGGGCTCTGGCTTATGGAGTGAGGGCTTGGGTGATTCCCATGCTCCTTTGTTCTTTGGAGAGGCGTTTTTCTTTTCTCAATGTTTTTTGGCTGGGGTAGAGGCTGCGCGGGGAGTCCTGCCGTAGGAGGGCAATGTTTGGAGATTCCTCATGTCTCTTTTGTGCCGGAGGCGGTTTCTTTTTATGTGAGACGCCTTATCACGCCGCAAAAGGGGAATGATAGAGAGTTCAGTGTGTTGCATTTGCATCTACAGCCTCTCGAACCTGATTGCAGGGGAGATTGGGACAGGAAAGGAGAGCTGTTTGAGTGCGGCGGCGCAGCCTCATACTTTGCTGGACGTGCCGTAGGGAGCTTGACCTTTGTGGGGATGAAACCGTACTGTGCCGTTTTTCCTTTCTATCATATGGATGAAGCATGAAGTGGTTTACGCACAAGGCAGTGGCTGTAGCGGGGGCGCTCGCGGCAGGCGCGCATCCGGCGGCGTTGTTCGCCGTAATGGTCGGGAGTGTGCTGCCCGATATGGTGGATACGGCAATGGCGCGGGGCGACAAGAAAGTATGGAGACGCATCCATCGGCAGACGTCGCATTGGTTCGGTTGGTATCTCATCATCATTGTACTGGGGTTTCTTATCCCGACACAGCGGATAGTGCTTGATCTGCTGCGGGCGACGCACATCACATTCCCCGGCGTGTCTCCGGCGGCGCTGGCGCAAGTCAGCGGCATCGGCAACGATCTGCTTGTCTGGGTCGGCATCGGCGGTTTGATCCACGTCCTGCTGGATGCACTCACACCTATGCGCGTTCCCCTCTATCCTTTCGGAGGCAGCAAGCGTTTCGGCATCAACCTCGTCAGCACGGGGACATGGCGCGAAACCATATTCCTGTTCGCAGCCCTTGGAGCCATAGCCCTCCAATTCGATCAGGCCCGTGCTGTCTTTGAAGAGGCCGTCAGGACTGTTTTGTGAGGCTGTGCCATATAGCCGGTTGGTCTTTCGCTTCTTGAAATTCCATACGGCTCTGTCACAGGATGCGGCTGTTCCATCTCCACTGTATGGTGAAAATACGGCCTGTTTCTCCATTTTTTCCTTTGGCTGGCTCCATGTCTGAGGCATTTAATTGCTTATCCCCTTGAAACTTCAAGAAAGAAAGCCTCATTCCTTTTCTATGGGACAGCTTTCCATGTAAAGAAGAGCCCCTCAGACAAGAGAGCAACAGAAACACTATAAAAGCACCGTATATCCACTGTGTTATGTGAATGTGTCAACCATAAGCCAGAACGCGGCCTTAGAGCAGATTAACTTTAATAAATTACAATGTTAAAGTTTAAGACACAAAAGTTTAAGACACGCTCGTTTCGGCATTGAACAGCATAAATACATTGTGCTTATATCTTTGGCTCTGTCATAGTAGGTGGTTTTTTCATCTCCACAGCACGATGAAAATACAGCCTTTTCTCCAGTTTTCCCCTTGGCGGACTTTATAGCTGAGACATTTTACTGGTTATTCCCTTGGAACGTCATAGAAAAAGGCATCAACCTTTTTCTATGACACAGTCATATCTTCCAATGACGGTCTGTTTCCCATAGTCGGAAGCGTATTTTCAACGTAAAAACGCTCTGGGCCGTGTCGTCATTTTACACATGTAATTATTTAGGCTGTGTCATAGAAAATGGTTGATGCTTTTTCCTTGAAGCTCCAAAGGAATAATCAACAAAATGCCTTAGCTAGTGATTCCGCAAGGGGAAAGCTGGATAAAAGGCTGTATTTTTCAGTGTGTTGTTGAAATAAAAGGCTCTGTCATGGTACATGGCTGTTTGGTTTCATTAATATACTGAAAATATATGTTTTTTCCTCAAAATTTTCCGCTGATGGGCTCTGTGATTGGGGGATTTTATTGGTTATTTCTTTGGAATTTCAAAGAAAAAGCATCAACCGTTTTCTAGGACACAGCCAAATAAAACAATCACATACTGTGACAGAGCCATTATTTAAAACTATTAAAAATAATTTTTTGCGGCTCAAAAAATAGTTAAAAATTTCAATATATTATATATGATTGACGACATGGCCTAATAAAAAACCATAAATAAGGAAACGGAGCGGAAAAAATGAACCCCGTTCCGCCGATTCCCATAAAAAACGCCCGAACGGTCTTCCGTCCGGGCGTTTTCCGTTCACAGGCAAATCCGTGAATAGGGATTCGATAAGGCCAAAAGTCTTTGGAAAGGGAGGGATGGGGTTTGGGGAAGGGAGGGAAAAGCTTTTCTTCAGAAAAGTTTTCCCTCCCTTTCCCAATAACATTCCCGCTACATCCCCAAATACGCTTTCTGTACGGCGGGATCCGTGAGGAGCTTGTCGGCGGAGTCTTCCATGACGATGCGGCCGTTTTCCATGACATAGGCGCGGTTGGCGATGCGGAGCGCTTGGTTGGCGTTCTGCTCGACGAGGAAAACGGTGGTGCCGTCGGCATTGATCTTCTCAATGATGGAGAAAATCTGCTGGATGATGATCGGCGCGAGGCCGAGGGAAGGCTCATCAAGCAGGAGCAGCGTCGGACGGGCCATGATCGCGCGGGAAATCGCCAGCATCTGCTGTTCGCCGCCGGACAGCGTGCCGCCCGTCTGGTTGCGGCGCTGGGCGAGGATGGGGAACAGATCAAAGATGTAGTCGAGATCCTTCTTGATGTTGTCCTTGTCGTTGCGGAGGAAGGCGCCGAGATCCAGATTCTCCTGCACGGTGAGATCGGGGAAGATCAGGCGGCCTTCCGGCACCTGGCTGATGCCGAGCGCCACGATCTTGTTGGGCTTGAGCGTGTGGATGGGCTGCCCCCGGAAGAGGACTTCGCCGCTGCGCGGAGGCGTACCGCCGCAGATGGTCATCAGCGTGGTGCTCTTGCCCGCGCCGTTGGCCCCGATGAGCGTGACGATTTCCCCTTCGTTGATGCGGATGTTCACGTCCCGAAGGGCCTGAATGTTGCCGTAGAAGGTGTTGACGTTGCGAAGCTCAAGCATGGTCGGATTCTCCAAGGTACGCCTTGATGACGCGGGGGTTCTCGCGCACTTCCTGCGGCGTGCCCATGGCGATTCGGGAGCCGTATTCCATGACGTAGATGCGATCCGAAAGGGACATGACCATGCCCATGTCGTGCTCGATGAGCAGGATGGACAGGTCGAACTCCTTCCGAATGTGCAGGATGAGCGACTTGAGTTCGAGGGTTTCCTGCGGGTTCATGCCCGCGGCGGGTTCGTCGAGCAGCAACACGGCGGGATCGGTCGCGAGAGCGCGGGCGATCTCCAGACGGCGCTGTGCACCGTAGGGCAGGTTCCGGGCCTCGTCCTGATAATGCATGTTCAGGCCCACCTCGCGCAGCAGTTCATAGCTGCGGTCGATGGTGGCCTGTTCTTCGGCCCTGGTGCGCGAGTCCTGAAAGACAGCGCCGACGATGCCCGCCGACGTGCGGCAGTGGCGTCCGATCATGACGTTTTCGAGCACGGTCATGGTCGGGAACAGGCGGATGTTCTGGAACGTGCGGGCCATGCCGAGCGACGTGATCTCGTTGGGCTTCATGCCGTTGAGGGTCGTGGAGCTGGCGGGCTTGCCGTTGCGTTCGGGCAGGTGAAGCTGGACGGTGCCTTCGGTGGGCAGGTAGATGCCGGTGATGCAGTTGAAGAACGTCGTCTTCCCCGCCCCGTTGGGGCCGATGAGCGCGACGATCTCCTGCCGGTTGATCGTGAGATCCACCTCGTTGAGCGCGCGCAGGCCGCCGAAGTTCTTGGACAGGTTGGTTACTTCGAGCACAGGGGTGTTCATGCCTGGCCTCCCGTGGCAGGAACGTCGAAAGCCGACTTGGAGCTGTCGATCTTGTCCTTGTTCGTGATCTTGTACGTGCGTTTTTCGCCGGAGATGAGCCCCTGCGGGCGGTAAATCATCATGATGACCATGACGGCGCCGAACAGGAGCATACGGTATTCGGAGAACGCGCGCAGGTATTCGGGCGCGAGCACCAGAATGGCCGCCGCGATGGTGACGCCGAGCACGGAGCCCATGCCGCCGAGCACCACCATGGACAGGATCATGGCCGATTCCATGAAGGTGAAGCTGGCGGGGTTGATGAACGTGGTCTTGGCCGCGAAGATGACTCCGGCGAACCCGGCCCAGCAGGAGCCGAGCGCGAAGGCCGAGAGCTTCACCTTGGTCAGGTCGATGCCCATTGCTTCACAGGCGATTTCGTCTTCACGCAGGGCTTGGAGGGCAAGGCCGATGCGCGAGTTCTTGAGGCGTCCCACGACGATGATGGTGACGACCACGGCGGCGAGGACGATGTAATAAATGTAGTTGGTCGCTTCGGTCACGCCCATTTCCATGCCGAACAGGGATGGGCGGCTGATGTTGGACAGGCCGAAGGAGCCCTTGGTGACGCTTGTCCAGTTTTCCAGCACGAGGCGGATGATTTCGCCGAAGCCGAGGGTCACGATGGCCAGATAGTCGCCCTTGAGCCGCAGGACGGGGAAGCCGAGCATGAGGCCGAACAGGGCCGCCATGACGCCGCCCACGGGCAGCACGGCCCAGAAGCCGAGGCCGAAATAGGTGTTCAGCAGGCCGTACGTGTAGGCGCCCACGGCGTAGAACGCCGCGTAGCCGAGCACGAGCTGCCCGGCGAGGCCGACCACGATGTTCAGGCCGAGGCCGAGCATGATGTAGATCAGCGCCGAGATCATGATGTTGATCTGGTACATGGAGCTGATGTACGGCATGGCGATCATCAGGGCCGCGACGAGGCCGAGGCAGGTGTAGCGGGGCTTGGGCCGCCGGACGGCCTCAAGCGCGCGGGAGAAGGCCGAAGGGCCGCTGGAAACCGTCCCGCGGGCTTTGCGTTCCATGCTCCAGCGCCAGAAAATGGCGAGCACGAACGCGCCCACGCCGATGGAAGCCATGTTTTCCCAGCGGAACAGGATCGTGTTGTTGAGGGCGTCCACCTTGAGGACGACAAGCGGGAAGGTGAGCGCCATGAACCATACGCTGACCATGAGCGCCTTTAAAATCATGTTCATGTCGGCCTCCCTTAGACCTTTTGAACCTTGGGCTTTCCGAGGATGCCCGCCGGACGGAAGATGAGGATGAGCACCAGCAGGGCGAAGGCGAGGGCGTCTTCGTAGGCGCTGGAGATATAGCCGGTGGCGAAGCTTTCGCACAGGCCGAGCACAAGGCCGCCGACCATGGCGCCGGGGATGGAGCCGATGCCGCCGAGCACGGCGGCGGTAAAGGCCTTGATGCCCGCGATGAAGCCGATGAAGAAGTTCACCTGCCCCACGTGGTTGGCGATGAGCACGCCGCCGATGGCGGCCAGCGACGAACCGATGATGAACGTCAGAGAGATGATGCGGTCGGCGTCGATGCCGAGCAGCATGGCCATCTTGCGGTTCTGCGCTGTGGCGCGCATGGCCTTGCCCATCTTCGTGTACTGGATGAACAGCGTAAGCGCGATCATCGTGATGAGGCTGGTGACGATGATCAGGAAATCGCTGGTGCCGATGATGTGGGAGATGGGATCCAGAAACTCAAAGTCGGTGATGAGCTGCGGAAAGGCCACAAAGTCGGACGTCTGAGCCAGGCTCACATAGTTCTGGAGGAAGATCGACACGCCGATGGCGGAGATGAGGGGCGAAAGCCGGGGAGCGCCGCGCAGGGGGCGATAAGCGATCTTCTCGATGGTGTAGCCATAGGCCGCGCACCAGATCACCGCGGCCAGGGCGGCGATGACGATGATGCCCGCCGCCGGGAACCCCATGATGCCGAGCGCGCTCGCCACGATGAGCGCGGTGAACGCGCCGATCATGTAGATTTCCCCGTGAGCGAAGTTGATGAGCTCGATGATCCCGTACACCATCGTGTAGCCCAGCGCGATGAGCGCGTAGATGCTGCCTCTGGTGAGTCCGCCACAAAAGAGTTCGACGAAATATTGTAAATCCATTGGCCCTGCTCGCTGGTTTCTCCGGTGAACCTCCGGCTCCGGGGGGTGCCCCCGTCCCGCCCGCCTCAGCGTCCGCGGGAAGCCCGGAAAAATCGTTTAGTAAGAAAGACAGCCGCCCGTCAGGATGCCGCCCCGCAACGTGCGGTTCACCCTGCACCCTCCGGACGCGTCGCGGAGGATGCAGGGTGAACATTGGCGTCATACCCGGAAAAGGGAATGACGTATCGTTACTTTAGCTCGACGAACTCGCCGTTCTTCACTTCGTAGATGGAGAAGCCGATGCCTTCGGCGTCGCCCTTGTCGTCAAACTTGATGGTGCCGAGGGGGGTATCCACCTTGTTCGTGCGGAGGGCCTCCATGATCTTCTGGGACTCGGTGCTGCCGGAAACCTTGATGGCTTCGAGCAAGGCGATCGTCGCGGAATAGGCGTTGTCATAGAAGGCGCCCGGCTCGGTGCCGTACTTCTTCTTATGGTTTTCGTGCGCCTGAATGTTCATGGGCAGCTTGGACACGTCGGTGGGGCCGGTGGCGTAGACGCCTTCGGCGTTCTTGCCGGCGACCTTGATGAACTGTTCGTCCTTCACCCCGTCGGGGCCGATGAAGGGGATCTTGATCTTCTTTTTGGCAAGCTGCTGGACGAGCTTGGACGCTTCGGGATGGTAGCCGCCGAAGATGATGCCGTCGGCGCCGGACTTGCGGATCTTCTGGATCACCGCGCCGTAGTCCACGGCGCCGGGGGTGATGCCTTCTTCGAGGACGATCTTGACGCCGCCCTTCTCAAGCATTTCGCGGGCGTAGTTCACGAAGCCGCGGCCATAGTCGCCCTTGTCGTGCAGGAGGGCGACCTTCTTCAGGCCGAGCTTGTCCTTGGCGAAGGAACCGGCGAGGTGGCCGGATACGTCGTCGGAGGCGATGGTGCGGAAGAAATAGGGGTAGTCGCCCTTCTGGGTCAGCTCAGGCGTGGTGGCCGACGGGGAAATGGACACGATCTTTGCGTCGTTGTAGATCGGCAGGGCGGCTTTGGTCGCGCCGGAACAGATAGAACCCATAACGGCCACGGCGCCTTCGGAAAGAACCTTGGTGGCGGCGTTGGTGCCGAGTTCGGGCTTGCACTGGTCGTCTTCGGCGACGATTTCGATCTGCTTGCCGAGAATGCCGCCCTTGGCGTTGTATTCTTCGGCGACGATGCGGGCCGCGTTAAGGCTCGGCATGCCGTAGGAAACGAGGTCGCCGGAGTGTGCTCCGGGAACGCCGATTTTGATCGTATCGGCAGCATGCACCGGGGCGGTCATAGCCATGACGGCCATGCCCGCAAGAGCCGCTTTCATCCATGCGCGTGCCATAAGAAACCTCCCCCTCATTCATAGGGATAGTTGGAGTTATCGGACAGGCGAGCCGGTCCGAAGCCGTCCATGCCGAAAAGGGAGTGTGGGGCGAAGCAATGCCGAGCCTCCGTTTTTTTCGGATGAACCTCTGTTAGACATCGTTTTTAGTGCCATGACTGTACAGGGCTTGTCAAACGTTCGCAGGCGAAAGATGATAAAAGAAAATCGGAAGATATAAATTGATCAGACAAACAGCGCGACATGCGCCGGGAGGAAGCCGGGGTGGATGACGGAACGATGGAATGGGCGGTGCTGCGGATCGGGTGCAAGGTGAACCTGACCCTGCGGATTACGGGGGTGCGCCCCAACGGATGGCATGAGCTGGATACGGTATTCCTGCCGCTGGATGAGCCTTCCGACACGCTCAGGCTTGCCCTGAGGCCGGAAGGAGGGCTGAAGCTCCGCTGTGAGGAACCGGGCATTGATTTGGAAAACAACACGCTGACCAAGGCTTACCGCCTGTTCGCCGAGGCTTCGGGCTTCCATCCGGGCGTGGAGGCCGTGCTGGAAAAAGGCATCCCGCACGGGGCCGGGCTCGGAGGGGGGAGCGCGGACGCGGCGGCGCTGCTCGGATGGCTGAACGCCCGCGCGCCCGAACCCCTGCCCCTGCCGGAGCTTGTCGGGCTGGCCGCCCGCATCGGGGCGGATGTGCCGTTTTTCCTGTACAATGTCCCCTGCCGGGCTTCGGGCATCGGCGAGCGGCTCGCCCCATGCCCTGAGTGGCTGGATGCGGCGGGCGTCGCCGGGGCGGGGCTCGTCCTGTTGTGCCCCGGGGAGCATGTGTCCACGCCGTGGGCCTATGCCGCATGGGACGAATGGAACAGGCCCTTGACAGAAGTACGCAATGGCGCTATAAACCGGGGCTCTCAGAAACCTCTCGGTGGGGCTTCCTCCATCCAGTGGCTTGAAAACAGTTTTGAGCCGCCGGTTTTCGAGGCCTTCCCCCGCCTTCGCCGACTCAGGGAGCAGCTCCTGCGGCAGGGGGCCTTCGCCGCCGTCATGAGCGGCAGCGGTTCTTCCCTCTTCGGGCTCTTCCGGGATGCAGGGATCGCCTTCCGGGTGGCGGAGGGGTTCCGGGAAAAAGACGTGGCTGCCTATAGCCACGCATTGTAAGGTTTCCGCTTCCAAAGGAAACCTTTGTCACGCTGGGGTGTCGCCAAGCAGGTAAGGCAACGGGTTTTGGTCCCGTCATTCGAGGGTTCAAGTCCTTCCGCCCCAGCCATTTTTTTGCGCTTTAGAGGTTTCTTAACCGGAAGGCCTCCCCTATGTACGGTGATCTCAAGATTCTGACCGGCACCTCGAACGCTCCTTTGGCCCAGGCCATTTGCGAGCATCTCGGCTGCCAGTTGACCCCCGCCCTGTGTGAGAAGTTCAGCGACGGCGAAAGCCGCATCGAAATCAGCAGCAGCGTCCGCGGCGACGACGTGTTCGTCATCCAGCCGACCTGTGCGCCCGTGAACTTCAACCTGATGCAGCTCTGCCTCATGCTCGACGCGCTCAAGCGCGCCAGTGCGGGCCGCATCACCGCCGTCATCCCTTACTACGGCTATGCCCGTCAGGACCGCAAGGTCAGCCCGCGTGCGCCCATCAGCGCCAAGCTCGTGGCCGACTTCCTGTCGACCGCCGGTGCGAACCGCGTGGTGACCGTGGATCTGCATGCCGGACAGATTCAGGGGTTCTTCAACTGCCCTGTGGACAACCTGTTCGCGTCTCAGGTGCTGCTCGAACCCTTCATGTCCATGAAGGGCGAGATCGTTGTGGTTTCCCCCGACGCCGGCGGCGTGGAACGTGCCCGTTCCTTCGCCAAGCGCATTGAAGCTCCCCTCGCCATCATCGACAAGCGCCGCGACCGCCCCAATCAGGCGACCGCCACGCACGTCATCGGCGATGTGGCGGGCAAGATCGCGGTGCTCGTGGATGACATCATCGATACGGCAGGGACGATCTGCGCCGGAGCCGAAGTCCTGCTCCGCGAAGGCGCCCGCGAAGTCTACGCCTGCGCTACGCACGGCGTGCTTTCCGGCCCCGCCCTTGAGCGGCTCAACAACTCGGTGTTCACCAAGGTCGTTATTACCGACACGATCCCGTCGGGCGATCGTTTGGACGTGTGCTCGAAGCTGCAGGTCGTTTCCGTGGCCAGCCTTCTCGCCAAGAGCATCCACAACATCCACACCGGGTCGTCCGTAAGCGTGCTGTTCTAAAGCAGGCCGCCTTTGAAATGCTGTACATTTCAGAGGCGCCGCTTTGTCTGAAGGCATCGTTTCCGGCAGAAGCGGCACCGCGTTGCGGTGCGCCGAACCAGCGTTCGGTTGGAGCGTTTCATTTTGGGAATGTTCCGGGCGAACGGCAAGGAACCTCTCCGGCGCCCTCCGGGGCACCGGCTTATCACAGCGAATCTACCACCACGGCGTTTTTCCCGTGGAAGGGTAAGGAGAACATCCATGTCCGATCTTAAAGTGCTCAGCGTGCAGAAGCGCGCCGGTCTCGGCAAGGGCGCCAACCGCCGCGCCCGTCAGGAAGAACTCATCCCCGGCGTGTTCTACACCGCCAAGGGCGCCAACCTGCCCGTGCAGATGTCCACCCGCGCCTTTGTAAAGCTCTTCTCTCAGGTTGGCCGCACCACCGTGTTCAACCTTGAAATTGAAGGCGAAGGCACGCATCCCGTGCTGATCTGGGCCACGCAGCGCGATCCGATCAGCAGCCGTTTCACCCACATCGACTTCTACGGCGTTGAGCTCGACAAGCCCGTGAAGATCACCGTTCCGGTCGAATTCTCCGGCGTTGCCCGCGGCACCAAGGTGGGCGGCAAGCTCGAAACCTACCGCGAACAGATCCAGCTCATGGCGAAGCCTCTCGATATGCCTTCCAAGGTTACCATCGACATCTCCGGCATGGATGTGGGTACCACCATTCAGGTTGCCGACGTGAAGCTTCCCGAAGGCGTCAAGGCCGCCTATGACAACAACTACGCCATCGTGTCCGTGCTGATGCCCGGTGGCGGCGATGACGCTGCCGCTGAATAAGCGCATTGTTCTGGAGTGGGGAGGAGTGCCCTTCTTGGGGCATTCCTTCCCATTCCGTTGCCTCTTTTCCCCGGCGGGATGCCGGGCATCCGTTGATGCCGAGGGAAAGGGGCCGTCCCCTGCATGGTTGGGGGAGGGAATTGGCGAGGAATCCGGTGGATTCCTTTTTTTGTGGCCTGCGTCCGTCAGGCCGGAAGTTTTCCGAGAGGTTTGATATGGCTGTCGCCGGGCTTATCGTGGGTTTGGGCAATCCGGGCAAGCAATACGAATCGACCCGTCACAACATGGGTTTTTTGTTTGTGGATGAACTGTTGCGCGAGGCGAGGAATGTTTCTTCCATGTCCGGGGACAAGTTCCGCTGCGAGCTGTGGAAGGCGTCCCTTCCGGGCAGCCCGGATCAGTGGCTCATCGCCAAGCCGCAGACCTTCATGAACCTTTCCGGCGAATGTGTGCAGCCGCTCGCGGCGTGGCACCGTCTTTTGCCTGAGAACATTCTCATTGTTCACGATGAATTGGACATCGCGCCGGGCCGGATGAAGTTCAAGAAGGGCGGGGGGAATGCCGGGCACAACGGTTTGAAGTCGATCACGCAGCGTCTGGGCACGCCGGATTTCTACCGTCTCCGTCTTGGCATTGGTCGCTCCCCGCATGGCAGTGAGGACACTGTGAACTGGGTTCTTGGGCGGCTCACCTCCGAAGCGCAGGAAGCCTTTCGCAAGCAGCTTCCCGCCGCCTTTGAGGTTGTCCGCCTTTTTGCCGAAGGGAACATTCCCGCCGCCACGCACGCGGCGAACGCGTTTGTGATTGAGTGAAATTGGAGGGGGGAAGGGGAAACTTTCTGGAGAAAGTTTCCCCTTCCCCCCTCCAAGCCTCCCCCTTTCCCCTTCAAAGACTTTTGTAAATGGGGCGGGTTACGGTTGTGGCGTCTTGGCAGCCTGTGCGTTGGCGTAAGTTCCCCGGTGATGCCTCTCAGGGGCTCGGCGTTTTATAAGGTGGTGTTACAGCAAACGATTGCTGATTGATTTCTTGAGGTTCGCGATAAATAACCAATAAAATAGGCTGTGTCCTAGAAAATGGTTGATGCTTTTTTCCTTGAAATTCCAAAGGAATAACCAGAAAAACGCTTCAGCTATGGATTCAGCCAAAGGGAAAACTGGAAAAAAAGCTGTCTTTTCACCATGCTGTGGAGATGAAACAACCACACACTATGACAGAGTCTTTTTAAGTTTTGGGCTGTGTTGTAGGAAACGGCTGATGCTTTATTTCTGGAAATTCCAAAGGAATTAAAGAATAAAATCCCCCAATCACGAACCCGTCAGCGGAAAATTGGATAAAAAGCCTCTGTTTTCAGCATACTGCGGGAATAAAATAACCAGATACGAGGTCGTGCCGTCATTTGTATATAATTATTTGAAATTATTTAAAATAGTCTTTTTATGATTTAAAATAATTAAATAGTTTCAATGTATTATATATAATTGACGACACGGCCTAGGCAGGGCCAAGTTTTTCTATGGTTCTGTTTAAGTTTACGGTTGATAAAGAGAAAGGCTCTGTTATCGTTTATGGTTGTTTTATCTCCATGGTGCGGTGAAAATACAGCCTTTTTATCCGGTTTTCCCCTTGGCGGGAGCTACGGCTAAGGCATTTTTCCGGTTATCCCTTTGGAACTTCAAGAAAGCATCAACCATTTCCTACGGCCCGGACTAAGAAATAAAACATCAGTCGTTTGTTCTGGTACAGCTTATATAAAAGGTTCCGTTATAGTATATGGTTGTTTCGTCTCCACAACGCGGTGAAAATACGGCCTTTTTATCTTGCTTTACCCTTGGCGGAATCTATGGCTAAGGTCTTTTTCGGTTATTCCTGTGGTACTTCAAGGAAAAAAACATCAACCATTTTTCAAGGCACAGCCATATAAAAGTTACTGCTTTTTATGTAGGGCTTGTTTCTTATGCAGATGCTTGTTTGAGAAGGGAAGCATCCGGCATCGACAGGACGCCCGCAGCAGAAACGGTTCCGAAGCCAGCGCAAGCTGGATGCGGAACCGTTTCTGCTGCGGGCGTTGTGCCGGGGTCCGGGGGGCGGCTCGCCCCCCGGACAGGGTCAAGGGGCGGTAGCCCCTTGCCGCCGGAGGCCTCAGCCTCTCTGTTCCCCTGCAACCGTTTCCAATATTTTCCGTGCTTGATCAGCGTCTTTTTTGATCTGGGCGACGAGGGAGTCTGGGCCGGTAAAGGTGACTTCGCCGCGCAAGCGTTCGACAAAGGCGACTTCGAGATGCTTGCCGTACAGATCGGCGTCGAAATCGAGCAGGTGCGTCTCGACCGTGAGCGCGCCCGGCCCGAAAGTCGGGTTGTAGCCGATGTTCGTCACTGCCGGATACGTGTCCGGCGTGGGGTGCGCGGGGTCGAGGACAAAGGGGAGCCCGCTTCCTGCGGATTCGGACGGCGTGGCAAGCGTCACGTACACGCCGGGCTTGGGGAGCATGGTCGGCGTGGGGGCGAGGTTCGCCGTGGGGAACCCCAGCAGGCGCCCACCCCGGTTTTTGCCGTGGATGACTTCGCCCTGCACGCTGTACAGGCGTCCGAGCAGGCTGCTTGCTTCCCATACCTGCCCCTGATGCAGCAGCTCCCGTATGCGCGTGGAGCTGACCACTTCGCCGTGCACGGAGAGCGCGTCCATCCGATCTACGCGGAACCCTTCGGCTTTGCCGAGCTGGGTGAGGACTTCGGGCGTCCCGGCGCGGCCTTTGCCGAGGGTGAAGTCATAGCCGAGGAACAGTTCGCGCATGTTCAGCGTGCCGAGAAGGATGCGGCGCACGAAGGTTTCCGGCGGCATGGCTGCGAATTCGGGCGTAAAGGCCACGAGCATTACAAGCGCCATGCCGGAGGCTTCCAGCAGCGCCAGCCGTGCCTGCGGGGTCGTGAGGCGCGGAGGCGCGTGCGGCGTCAGCACTTCAAGGGGATGCGGGTTGAACGTCATGGCGACGGGGATTGTTCCCGTTTGGGCCGCGCGTTCACAGGTCATGGCGAGGAGCGCCTGATGCCCCAAGTGGACGCCGTCGAAATTGCCCACCGTTACCGAGGTTCCCTGAGAGAGATCCAACGGCAGCGGCAGATCAAGCGCATCGGGATTGCGGGTGATGATCATGCGTTACTTCTGCCCGGAGGGAGTGGCCTGCAAGGCCATGTTGATGGCTTCCTTGAACAGCTCGGAAGACAGCGCGCCGCGGGCCACAAGGTTGTTGATGAGGAAATACGGAGTCCCCTGCACGCCTACGCGCTGGCCTTCGGCGATGTCGGCGTCCACCTCGGCGCGCACGTCCTTACGCTTCACGTCGGCGGCGAGCTTCTTCATGTTCAGCCCGGCATCCTTGGCGGCGCTCACAATGGCGGGTTCGCCGTTCTTGAGCACATCGGCGCGGCGGGCGAAGAGCAGGTCATAAAACTTCCACGCCAGTTCAGGATCCTGCCGGGCGGCGGCAACGTGGTATTCGGCGGCGAGGCGGGCGACGCCGGTGGTTTCCAGCGGGAAGTGCTTGAAGACGTATTTGATCTTGCCCTGATTTTCCTTGAGGACTTTTTCCATCGTCCCCGCGGCCTGCTGGCAGTAGGGGCAGGTGAAATCAGAATAGGCCACGATGGTCACGGGCGCGTCGGCGGCCCCGCGAACCGGGCGGTTTTTGATATCCACTTCCTTGGGCTGGTTCAGCTCCGCCTTCCACTGGGCGATCAGGTTTTTGTGGCGGCGCTGGTTGGAGCCTTCCTGAGCGATGTCGAGCACGGCCTCGCTGTTTTCGCGCAGGACGCTGAGCAGCAGGTCAGGGTTCTTCTGGAGGGTTTCGCGCAGCAGTTCCGCAAAATTGTCAGTGGTGACGGCGCTTGAGGCCGCGTAGGACGGCGTGGCGGCGGACGCCCATTTATTGGAGAGGAACAGCAGATAGGCCGTTAGGATGAGCCAGATGGCGAGAAGGGCCCAGAGTATTTTGCGTTTCATCGAGGTTTCCTTGATGGCTGGATTCGAGGAGAGGGCGTTCATACAAACTTCCTTGTTTTGGCGGGTAGTTTACCGGGACAGGGGGGCTGTGGCAAGGGCACGGCAGCGGCAAAAAAAGACGGGGAAAAGCGGAAACGGAACGCTTTTCCCCGTCTTGCGCCGTCTGGAGGGGAGGCCCCCAGACTGGTTTTTACATATTGTCGCCGCGTTTGATGAGCGCCTGCATGCCGCCGAGGGCGTTCACCACGTCGGTCACTCCGTGGTTGTGCAGGTACAGCATCACCTCATAGGCGCGCAGGCCGGTATTGCACACGAGGGCCACCGGGCGATCCTTGGGGATGGAATCAAACTTCGCTTCAATGTCTTCCAGCGCGATGGCGTGCCATTCGCCGGGATACTTGGCGGCGGTGGCGTTGCCGGAAGCGGCGGGGCGGGCATCGGCGAAGAAGACGTTGTTGTTGGCGCGATCCTTCCAGAGTTCGCCGAATTCCTTGGAAGAGATGGCCTTGAGCTGACCGGAGAGGATATTGTCCGCTACGTTGGCCACGGCGTTTACGGCGTCCATCGCGGAGGCGAAGGGCGGCGCATAAGCGATTTCGGCGTTGGCGAGGTCGTCGATGGTGGGCTTGCCGAACTGGAGCATGGTCGCCACGGCGTCGATGCGGGCCTTGAGGGCGTCGCCGTCTTCGCACACGCCCTGAATGCCGAGTACGCGGCGGGTTCCGCGTTCGACCACGAGTTCGAGGGTCATCATGTGCTTTTCAGGATAGAAATGGGCGCGGTCGAGCTGTTCGAGGCTGGCGGAAACGGCGTCGAATCCGAAGGCTTTGGCGCGCTCGATGGTCAGGCCGGTGCCGCATGCGGACATCTTGAAGAGCTTCACGCACCACGTGCCCACGGCGCCGTGGAAGGTGGCCGCCTTGCCGCTGTCGCTGGCGGCGTTGGTGCCGATGACGCGGCCCTGCCGGTTGGCGAGGGAGCCGAGCGCCAGCACGAAGGGCTTGCCGGTGACGAGGTTCGGGATAGCTACGCAGTCGCCGCCCGCATAGATGTCGGGATCGGAGGTCTGCATGTATTCGTTGACGAGGATCGCGCCGGTGCGTTCCTCAAGATCGAGCCCGGCGGCGCGGGCCAGCGCGGTGTTGGGCGCGAAGCCGGTAGCGAAGATGACCAGATCGGCGTCGAGGGTGCGCTTGTCGGTCACGACGCGGGCCACAGTCCCGTTTTCACCTTCAAGGCGCTGCACTTTTTCGCCGGTGTAGACGTCGACGTTGTGTTCTTCGAGGTCATGCCTGACCATGTCGGACAGGCTGGCGGACATGACGCCGGGCATGGCCTGCGGCATGAATTCCACCACGCTGGTCTTGATGTCCCACATGTCGGCGAGGGCCACGGCGATTTCCATGCCGATGAACCCGGCGCCGATGACCACGGCGTTCTGCACGCTGCCGGATGCGCAGGCCTTGCGGAGCGCGTCGGCGTCTTCAAGGTTGTTCGCGCCGCCCACGTTTTTGAGGTCGCGGCCTTCGACGGGGGGCACCTTGGGCGTGCTGCCGGTGGCGATGATCAGGCGGTCGTAGGGAAGCGTCTTTTCTTCGCCCGTGACCAGGTTCTTGGCCGTCACGGTCTTGGCGGCGCGGTCGATGGCGGTCACGCGGGTCTGGTTCAGGGTATGCACGCCCTTATGCTCGAAATATTCGGGGGTGCGCACGGTTCCGTAGGTCGTGGAGCGCAGCGCGTCCAGCGAATTGATTTCGCCGGAAACATAGTAGGGGATGCCGCAGCCGCCGAACGAAATATTGATGTTTTCGTCGATCATGGTCACGTTGGCTGTGGGATCAAGCCGCTTCAGACGGCTGGCCGCCTTGGGGCCGAGGGCCACGCCACCGATGACGATAATATTTTTGGACATATTTCCTCCCTTCCTGAAAACAGGGGTAAAGGTACAAGAAAGTCGGTTTCTGGCATACACGGTTCCCCGCGAATGCGCAAGGAGGGGATAGAATTACATGGGCTCCATTACGGGCCGAGGCAAGAAATCCCGCTTCCGGCATAGCGCAACGGCGCTTTTCCCATATGATAGCAGTAAGCCCCGCCCGAATTTTCCGGCAGAGGCTTTTTCTCCCCTCTCTTTTCCATTCCCCCTGCCTTTCCATTCCCTTTGCCGATAAAAAAGGAGCCGAAGCTCCTTTTCCTGAAGGCCGTGCCATAGAAAACGGCTGATGCCTTTTTTCTTGAAGCCCCAAAGGATTAACCGACAAAATGCCTTAGCCATATGTTCCACCAAGGGGAAACTGGAGAAAAAGGCCGTATTTTCACCGCACTGTGAAGACGAACCAACCATATGCTATGACACAGCCTCCCGAAAAACAGGGAAATCCGTGAACAGGGATTCGATAAGCGCGAAAGTCTTGGGAGAGGATGGGGTGGGGTGTGGGGAGGGGAAGGGGAACCTTTCTCCAGAAAGGTTCCCCTTCCCCTCCCCACATACATCCCTTAGCAGCCCACCTCGTTCCCGGTTTCAGGCATGCGCTTGCCGCGGGAAAGGAACAGCACCAGCGAAGCGGCGGCGGAGGCGATACCGATGAGCGTGGACGCCTCGACGGACATGCCGAACCCGATCTTCGCGTAGCAGAGATAGGAGACGCACACCACGGTCATGAAGGCCGCCGGAAGGGTCGCTATCCAGTGGAAGCGCCCGCGGCGGGCAAGGTAGACGGCGATGGCCCACAGGGTCACACAGGACATGGTCTGGTTGGCCCAGCCGAAGTAGCGCCAGATGACCGCGAAATCCACGCAGGTCAGGGCGATGCCCGCGATGAACAGCGGGATGGCGATCATCAGGCGCTTGGCGACGGGGCCCTGATCGATGCGCAGCGTGTCGGCCACCAGCAGGCGGGCGCTGCGGAAGGCCGTGTCGCCCGTGGAAATGGGCAGCACCACCACGCCGAGGATGGCAAGTATGCCCCCGATGGGGCCGAGCAGGGCCATAGAGATTTCCTGAACCACCAGCGTGGGCGTCCCGGCCTTGATGACCTCGCCGAGGGCTTGGGGCGATTCGTAGAAAGACAGGCCGAGCGTCACCCAGATCAGCCCAAGGACGCCTTCGGCGATCATGGGGCCGTAAAAGAGCATCCGGCCGTGCTTTTCGCTTTCCATGCACCGGGTCATGAGAGGCGACTGGGTGGCGTGGAAGCCGCTGATCGCGCCGCAGGCGATGGTGATGAACAGGAGCGGCCAGATGGGAAGGCCGGTCGGATCGGTGTTCACGAAAAAGTCGGTGTTGGGCAGGACGGGGCGGCCGCTGAGCATAAGCGAGCCGACAAGCCCGAAGGCCATCACCAGCAAGAGAATTGAGAAGAAGGGATAGATGCGCCCGATGATGGCGTCAATGGGCATGATTGTGGCAAGGAAGTAGTAGGCGAAGATAACCGTGCCCCAGAAGGGCAGGCTGAAGCTCGTCAGGTTGGCGAGCAGGGCGGCGGGGCCGAGCACGAACACGGCGCCGACCATGATCATGAACGCGATGGTGAACACTTCCATAAAACGGCGGACGCCGGTGCCGAGGTTGCGCCCGATGATCTCAGGGTAGGAAGCCCCGCCGTAACGCAGGGACATCATGGCCGAACAGTAGTCATGCACCGCGCCGCCGAAAATGCAGCCGAAGACGACCCAGAGCAGGGCGGAAGGCCCGTACAGCGCCCCAAGGATGGGGCCAATCACGGGGCCGAGCCCGGCGATGTTCAGAAGCTGGATGAGAAAAATCTTGTAGCGGGGCAGTTCGATATAGTCCACGCCGTCGCGCCGGGTTTTGACCGGCGTGGGGCGCCCGAAATCGGCTCCGAACACTTTTTCCACGAATGCGCCGTACACGAAGTACCCGCCGAGCAGCAGCGCGAGGCTGCCCCAAAAATACCATAAACCAGACATGATCTCCTCCCATATCTGTGAAACCCGTGGGGCCGTTTCCGCCACGGCGACCGGAAGGACGGCATGCCGTTCCTGTGCGTTTCGCTCCTCGCTTGTCCGCATCCAGCGCTTTTCCGGGACGCCCCGCCCCGGAGCCCGTCCTGACCCGCCGGTCGTGAACGAGAACGATTACCCTCCTTTTCCCCGCTTGTACATAGCCGAAAACACCTCAAAATATTTTTATGCCCCTGTTATTTCGGCCTGACCAATATGATGGACACATCCATGACGTTGGTGCGCGTGGGGCCTGTACGCAGGAGGGTTCCGGCCTTGAGCAGCAGGGGGTAGCTGTCGTTGGCGCCGAGGCTTTCTTCCGGGTGCAGCCCGATGGCGCGCAGGCGGGCCAGATCGCCGCTGAAGGCGTAGCCGCCCGCCGCGTCCGTGGGGCCGTCCGTGCCGTCCGTCCCTACGCAAATGAGGTCGATGCCGCGGTCGTCCGCCAGTTCCAACGTGGCGGCGAGCGCCATTTCCTGATTGCGCCCTCCCTTGCCGCTGCCCCGGATGGTCACCGTGGTTTCGCCCCCGGCGAGCAGGCAGAGCGGCGCATCGCCGGGGCGCAGGCCCGCTTGGGCGCGGCGGGCTTCGGCGACGAGCCGCGCCGCCGTCAGCCGGGCCTCGCCGCTCATCTCCGTCGTGAGGATGCGGGGCACGAAGCCGCACCGCGCGGCCTCGTCCGCCGCCGCTTCCAGCGCCTGTTTCACCGAGGCCACGAGCACGTTGCGGACGCGCCCGAAAGCCGGTTCATCCGCCTTCGGCGTTTCCGGGATGCGGCCTTGAAGCCCCGCCTCAATGCGGGCCCAGATCGACTGCGGCATTTTCCAGCGCAAGCCGTAATGCTCCACCACGCGCAGGCAGTCCGCGAAGGTGCTCGTATCCGGCACGGTGGGGCCTGAGGCGATGACGTCAAGATCGTCGCCCACCACGTCGGAGACGATGAGCCCAAGCACGGTGGCGGGGAAGGCCGCCCGCACGAGGTTGCCGCCGCTGAAGCGGGAGAGGTGTTTGCGCAGCGTGTTGATCTCGTGGATTGTGGCCCCGCATTCCAGCAGCATGGAGGTGAGCCGCTGCATGTCGGCCAGCGGGATTTCCGGGTGCAGGGCCGGGGTAAGCGCGCTGGCCCCGCCCGTGAACGTACACAGGATGAGGTCGTCCTCGCGGCTGTCTAAGGCCATGTCCACGATTTCGCCCGCAGCCGCCGCGCCCGCCTCATCGGGGACGGGGTGTCCGCCTTCCTTGATCCTGATGCGTCTGGTTCGCTGGCCTTCCGGCAAATCGTGCCCGTATTTGACGATCACAAGCCCGTCGCTGATGCGGCCGCCGAGCAGGTTTTCCAGCGCCGCCGCCATCGGAGCCGCGCCTTTGCCCGCGCCGAGCACGCGGATACGGCGGTAGGCGTCGAGGTCGCCCGACCACGCGGGGGCTCCCGCTTCATCGATCAGGGTCAGCCTGTTGCCGTCAAGGCGAAGGTGGCGCAGCACGGCCACGTCGGGCGCTACGGCGTTCAGGGCCGCATCCGTGAGGCGGCGCAGTTCGGAGGCTGCTGGGGAGGAAGGCAGATCGGTCATGGTGCGGCTCCTGTTGTGTCGGTTGGGGAGGTCGAAAAGCTTTTGTGCCGGCTCAGCCATAGCAAGGGATTGGTGCCTGTTTCATACGGTTCAAGAGATATGCTGGGGAATACTCTTCCGTCATTGGGATCGCCGGTAATTGCCTTTAAAAATTCAATGAAACCAGTCAGTCAAACCTTGCATCGGCCCAATGCCGTGACAGGCTTTTACGGTTATGGAACCTCTGCCCAGACTTCTCCGGCGGGGCTGCCGGAAGGGCGGCGGGCATTGGGAAAAGCAAGTAAAGGTACCTGCGAGGAAAGGCTTTTCCTCGGTTATGTCGTTAATTAGATATAATCTATTGAAATTATTAAGCACTTCTCAAGTCGCAAGGTTGTTCCAATAAGTTGAAATAGTTATGTTTTAGGCTGTGTTATAGAAAATGGTTGATGCTTTTTCCTTGAAGTTCCAAAGGGATAACCGGCAAAATGCCTTGGCCGTGGATCCCGCCAAGGGGAAAACCGGATAAAAAGGCCGTATTTTTCACCGCACTGTGGAGATGAAATAACCACAAACTATAACAGAGCCATGTTTTAAATGACGGCACAATCTGGGGCCCGGACAAGGGCATATCCGGGATGCGCCCGGAAGCGTGAGCTTTTCTTTTGGCTCAGGCCGGGGCTCTTGTCAAAGGGTGAACGTATCCGGTATTTTCTTTGTTCCTTTGAACATCAACCGGAGCGGTGCCATGAAAATCGTTGTTCTTGACGGCTATACCCTGAATCCCGGCGACAATCCGTGGGACCCGCTGGCGGCGCTCGGCGATCTGACGGTGTATGACCGCACCAATCCC
The DNA here is from genome assembly GCF_057864385.1 of Bilophila sp. NCBI lineage: Bacteria > Pseudomonadati > Thermodesulfobacteriota > Desulfovibrionia > Desulfovibrionales > Desulfovibrionaceae > Bilophila > Bilophila sp. Next base: position 78,269 of record NZ_DBMAFI010000001.1, read on the forward strand.
GAAGATGTGCTGGAGCGGAGCCGGGGGGCGGAGATCCTGATCACCAACAAGACCCGCTTGAATGAGGACACGTTGGCGGCCTTGCCGGGCCTGCGCTGCATCGGGGTCATCGCCACGGGGTACGACGTGGTGGACATCGCGGCGGCGGGCAGACGGGGCATCCCGGTGATGAACGTGGTGAACTACGGCACGGAGGCCGTGGCGCAACATGCTTTCGCGCTGCTGCTGGAACTGTGCCGCCGCACGGCCCTGCACGACGCGGGCATCCGTTCCGGGCGCTGGGCCGCCGGGCCGGACTGGTGTTTCTGGGATACGCCGCAGGTGGAGCTTTCGGGCAAGGTCATGGGCATCCTTGGTTTCGGGACCATCGGGCGCCGCGTCGCCGAACTGGCGCACGCGTTCGGCATGAAGGTGATCGCCGCTTCCGCCCGCAAATCCGCCGCCGAACTTTCGGCCTCTTCCGCTCCCGTATCTTTCCCTGTGGAATTTGTGGAACTGGACGAGCTGTTCCGCACTTCGGACGTGCTTTCCCTGCATTGCCCGCTGACGGATCAGACCCGCGCCATCGTCAATGCCGCCGCCATCGCCGCCATGAAGGACGGGGCCATCCTCCTGAACCTTGCGCGCGGCCCACTGCTTGATGAAGCCGCCGTCGCCGAGGCCCTCGCATCCGGAAAACTCGGCGGCCTCGGCGCGGACGTGGTGTCCGTGGAGCCCATCACGCAGGACAATCCGCTGCTGACCAGCCCCAACACCCTGCTGACCCCCCATATCGCTTGGGCTACCCGTACCGCCCGGCAGAACATCACCCGGATCATCGCCGAGAACATCGCCGGATGGATGGCGGGCCAGCCCAAAAGCGTGGTGAACAAGGCCTATCTGAACGGATAAATGACGGAGGGAGCCGAAGGGCTCCCTTTTTTAACCCCGCGCTTCCCCTTTGGGCGAGGATGCGCTGACCAGCCGGAAGACACGATGAAAGAGAATAAATACGACGATCCGATATTTTTCGACAAATACAGCCGGATGCCGCGCTCAAAGGAAGGGCTTGACGCCGCCGGGGAGTGGCATGTGCTGCGGAGGATGCTTCCTCCGTTCGAGGGCAAGCGGGTGCTTGATCTGGGGTGCGGCTTCGGCTGGCATTGCCGGTATGCCGCCGAACAGGGGGCTACCTCCGTGGTGGGCGTCGACCTGTCCGAAAGGATGTTGGCCGAGGCCCGTGCCATGACGGATTCTTCCTCCATCCAGTACCTGCGTATGCCGATTGAAGCTATCGATTTCCCGGCGGGCTCGTTCGATGTGGCGATAAGTTCCCTCGCCTTCCACTATGTCGAGTCGTTCGGCGGCCTGTGCGCGAAGGTGAACCGTTGCCTCTTCGCCGGAGGGCGCTTCGTCTTTTCCGTGGAGCATCCGGTATTCACAGCGCAGGGAGCGCAGGAATGGCATTGCGACGCGCAGGGGAATCATCTTCACTGGCCCGTGGACAGCTATTTTTCCGAGGGCGTCCGCAAGGCCGTTTTCCTCGGCGAAGAGGTCATGAAGTACCACAAAACCCTGACTACCTACGTCAACGGCCTTCTCCAGAACGGATTTGAATTGCTGGAACTTGTGGAGCCGCAGCCGGAACCCGGCCTATTGGAAGCCTACCCGGAAATCATGCGGGATGAACTCCGCCGTCCCATGATGCTGATCGTGTCGGCCCGGAAGCGCTGACCCCACCTTCCGGTTCAAGAGCGTCCGTGTTGCGCCTGTTTTTCGGCCGTGTCGCTAATTAGATAGAATCTATTGAAATTATTGGACTGATTTTTCGAGCTGTAAAAGGTTATTTTTATAATTTCAAATCGTTATATGTAAAATGACGACACGGTCTAGGCTGATGCGGGCGGGCTGTTTCGCCCCATAAAGGAGAGGCGATCCCAAGGGATCGCCTCCTGTTTTCCCTGCAAAGGGGCAGGGGACGCCCCTCCCCTTCTTTGGGACTCTATCATGTATCTGATTGTTTTATCTCCACAATATGGTGAAAAAACAGGCTGTTTCTCCGGTTTTCCGTCGATGGGCCCCATACTTGGGGGCTTATTGGTTATTCCTTTGGAATTTTAAGACATAAAGCCTCAGCCCTTTCCTATGGCACGGCCTTATTTCCAACTCCCAAGGCTTTGGGCTGCATCGAAGGCCGTATTGCGGCGTTGTAACGGTGCGGCCTTGGCCCGGTTTGGGACGGTTTACAACCAGCTCGGCTTGCTGCCTGATTCCGTCAACACAGCGTCGCTCATGGTGAAACCTTCAAGGCTGCCCGCTTTGGCCTGAATACAGATGAAACGCATGGCGCTGTCGTCCGCCGCATGCAGGCAACGCTCACCCCGCGGATCGATGCGGAAGCAATCCCCTTCCTTCAGCGGCAATTCTTCCCCATCGATGTACAGCAGCCCCTTGCCCTCAAGGATGAGGTAGATTTCCTCATTCTGGGTATGGTGGTGTACAAAAGGCACGCTGGCCCCGGCAGGCAGG
>NZ_DBMAFI010000001.1:80876-98054 GCF_057864385.1 Bilophila sp.
GTGTTGCAGGACACTTCCGCACCCGTGAGGTTCAGGGCGTCGTGCAGTTCGCCGCGGCTTCCCTTCATGTCGATATGCGCCAGCTTGTACTGAGCCATAATCCGCCTCCTATTTTAGTTTGATATCGAACTAATTGAGCCTAAAAAAGGGCGTTTACCCTTTAGCCGTTTACGCATTTGTCCAGAAGCCGATCCAAAAGTTCCGCCTCTTCTTTGCTGAGCCGGTCAGTAATCAGTTGAAACTTTAAGACATAAAGCCTCAGCCCTTTCCTATGGCACGGCCTTAGTGCTCAAGTTCTAAGGCTTTGGGTCGCATCGAAGGCCGTATTGCGGCGTTGTAACGGTGCGGCCTTGGCCCGGTTTGGGACGGTTTACAACCAGCTCGGCTTGCTGCCGGATTCCGTCAACACAGCGTCGCTCATGGTGAAACCTTCAAGGCTGCCCGCTTTGGCCTGAATACAGATGAAGCGCATGGCGCTGTCGTCCGCCGCACGCAGGCAACGCTCCCCCTGCGGATCGATGCGGAAGCAATCCCCTTCCTTCAGCGGCAGTTCTTCCCCGTCGATGTACAGCAGCCCCTTGCCCTCAAGGATGAGGTAGATTTCCTCATTCTGGGTATGGTGGTGTACAAAAGGCACGCTGGCCCCGGCGGGCAGGGTGTTGCAGGACACTTCCGCACCCGTGAGGTTCAGGGCGTCGTGCAGTTCGCCGCGGCTTCCCTTCATGTCGATATGCGCCAGCTTGTACTGAGCCATAATTTGTCTCCTATTTTAGTTTGACATCGAACTAATTGAGCCTAAAAAAGGGCGTTTGCCCTTTAGCCGTTTACGCATTTGTCCAGAAGCCGATCCAAAAGTTCCGCCTCTTCTCTGCTGAGCCGGTCAGTGATCAGCCGTTGCAGACCGCTGGAAATCGCTTCAAAAGCCGGTTCCAGCGCGCGCCCCTTGTCCGTCAGGCGTACCAGCACCCCACGGGAATCAGCCGGATCCGGCATACGCAGGACATATCCGTTCCGCTCCAGTTTTTCCACCAGCGCCGTCACGGTGGATTTCGTCCGGCGCACCTGCTTGGCAAGCTCGCCCATGTTGCAAGTTTCGCAGGCCAGAAGCCGCACCAGAATGTCGCCGTGGCTGGGGGCGATGTCGCTGAGCCCGGCCTTTTCGAGTTCCGCAAGGATGAAACGGTTGCCCGCCTCGCGGAGCCGGCTGGCATGGGAGAAAATAGCGCTGTACGTCATGGAGGAACTCCTAGTTCGATATCGAATTATTGTCAAGTACCAAAGAAGGGGATGCAGCCGAAAGTGGGACATTTTTTTGTGTATACAATATAAACTAATAAATACAATGGATTAACTGCAATAAAGGGCAGTGTTAGAAAATGGTTGATGCTTCCTTGAAGTTCCAAAGGGATAACCGATGAAGTGCTTCGAGCATGGAGCCAGCCAACGGAAAAATCGGAGAAAAAGGCTGCATCATTACCGTATGGTGGAGACGAAACAGCCGCATTATGACGGGGCCGAATACAAGTTGTATTCCTTTCGGGAAACCCAAAAGCCGCTTTTCCTATATGGGAAAGGCGGCCGCAGGATGTGACGGGGACATTTACCTGAAGGCTCTGTCAGAGTACATGGTTGTTTTTGTTTCGGCAATATACTGAAAATATATGTTTTTTCTCCAAATTTTCCGCTGGTGGGCTTTGTGATTGGGGGATTTTATTGGTTATTTCTTTGGAATTTCAAGGAAATAAAGCATCAACCGTTTTCTATGACACAGCCTACCTGAAAAGGAAGAATGCCGAGTGAAGGGGCCGTTTTCCAAGAAAAGCCCCATCTTTTTTAACGGCTCTGTAGCATATGGTTGTTTCATCTCCACAGCGCGGTGAAGATGCGGGCTTTTTCTCCAGCTTTCCCCTTGGAGGAATCCACAGCTAACGTATTTTGTCGGTTATTCCTTTTGAATTTCAAGGAAAAAACATCAGCCATCTTCCATGATGCAGCCTTTTGAAATCTTCCCTTACCGCTGTGAAACGATGAGCCCCGTAAGGGTGAGGGCTGTCCCGGCAATGGCGAGGGGCGTGATCGTCTCGTGGAGGATGATCACCGAAGACACGACCGTCACCACAGGGACGAGGTAGATGTACACGGTAGTCTTGACCGCGCCGAGAATCCTGACCGCCCAGTTCCATGTGACGAAGCAGAGGGCGGAAGCGCCGAATCCGAGATAGAGGAGGTTCAGCATATTGACCGGGGACGCGAAGCGTTCCGGCCCGATGCGGCAGTCAAAGATGAACAGCGCGGGAAGCATGAACAGCAGGCCGTAGAAGAACACCTTGCGCGTGCAGAACACCATATTCATGCGGAACGCGCCGATTTTCTTCATGAGGATCGAGTAGCAGGCCCAAACCACCGCCGCCAGCGTGGCGAGGATGTCCCCGACGGGGTTGAGCTTGAGGACGAAGTTGCCGTTCAAGCCGATGAGCACGATGCCCGTCAGCGCGGCGGCGAACCCGACGAAAAAGCGTTTCCGCAAGGGCTCGCCGTCCAGCAGCCAATTCGCCATGAGTGCGGTGAAGAACGGCGCGATTGAGATGATGACCCCCACGTTGGACGCGAACGTATAGGTCAGCGCGATGTTTTCCAGCAGGAAATAGAGCGTTACCCCGCACAGCCCCGCCGCCGCGAAGAACATCTCCTGCCGCAGCGTGCCGCAAGCGCCCTTTCGCGGATAGATGGCCCACAGCGAGAAGTAGCCGAGCGTGAACCGGAAAAACAGGATTTCGATGGGAGTGAACGCCTCAAGGAGCACCTTGGTCGAAACGAAAGTGGTGCCCCATATGATTATGGTCATGAGGGTCAGCACATGGCCGAGTATGGTTTCGTTTTTCATGCGTGCCTTCCGCCGAAGATTTCCGCGTATTGCCGGGGCGTGACCCCGATGAGCCGCTTGAAGAAGCGGGAAAAATGGCTCTGATCCGCAAAGCCCGTCTGGAGCGCCACCTCGATCATCGGCACGTTCCGTTCAAGCAGTTTCCGTGCCTTGGCGATGCGGATGGTTTCGAGATACCGGTACGGCGAGATGCCCTTCTGTTTGGTGAATGAACGCAGGAGGTAATACTTGCTCAACCCCGCGACCTTACCGAGCTGATCCAGCGAAACCGGCTCGGCGGAGTGCTCCTCAAGATAGGCGCATACGGCCCCGATGCCGGATTCGTCCCTACAGGCATCAGGCAGGGGCGATTCTCCGGCGTTGTCGCGCAGAAGCTGCCCCAAAAGCATCAGAAAGATTTCTTCCTTCCGAAACTCCTTGTCTTCCCGCACGATCATGGCGTGCAGGTCGCGCAGTGAACACGCCAGTTCGCTTTGGCTCAGGATGCGCTCACGGAACTGCGGCAGCATGGCCTGCCCCGTGATTTCCCGCATGGCCGCGCGCATGACGTCGGGCAGCACGCCGATGCCGCGGTAGCTGAACGGTTTTCCGTCATAGGAACGGCAGCCGTGCGGCTCGTGTGGGTTGAGGGTGAAGAGGTCGCCTTCAGTGGTGATGTATTTTTGTCCGCCGCAAGTCAGTTCCCGTGCCCCCTTCTCGATGAGCCCGATCAGGTAGTAGTCGTGGAAATGATCAGGGAAGGGCTCCAGCACGTTCTGGAGCCAATAGGCTTCGATGGCGAGTTCCGCGTCGTAGTGTATGGTGCGTGTTTCTTTGAGCATGGGCCTATGCTACTCGCCCCTGTCTTTGTGTCTTGCATGATATTGCGGTTTGGGAGGGGAAAAGAACCGGGGGAGAAACCTTTTCTTCAGAGAGGTTTCTCCCCCGGCTCCCTTTGCCAACGCCTTTCGGCTGCGGGGGAGCTGCACAGCGGGAATCCTGTGCCGGTGCCGTTTAGACAAAACAACAGCCAACATTTCTTTTGAGCCGCATCATAGGAAATGGCTGATGCTTTATTTGGCCCTGCCATAGTCTGTTGTTTCATCTCCGCAGTGCAGTGAAGATACAGCCTTTTTCTCCAGTTTTCCCCTTGGCGGAATCCATAGCTAAGGCATTTTGCCGGTTATTCCTTTGGAACTTCAAGGAAAAAGGCATCAACCACTTTCTATGACACAGCCTACTTTTTACTATATCAGGCTATGTCATAGAAAACGGTCGATGCGTTATTTCTTGAAATTCCAAAGAAATAAGCAATAGCATCCCCCAATCATGGAGCCCTCCAGCGGAAAAATTGGATAAAATATATATTTTCACTATATTGCTGAAATAAAACAACCATATGCTCTGACAGAGCCATATATTAAGCGGATAACCACCAAAAGGCCCCGTGCATGGAGCTCGCCGGAAGAACCGGCGAAAAAGGTTTCATCTCCACTACACTGTGAAAATGAAACAATCACATCCTCTGACAGAACCATCAAGGGAAATACATGCCGCTTTTCCCTACGCGGGGAAAGCCTGCATGGGGGATTCGATAAGGGCGAAAGTTTTAGGGGGATGGGGGTGGGGGTTGGGGAGGGGGAAGGGGGCCTTTTTCAAAAGGCTCCCTTCCCCCTCCCCAATCTTTTCCCCTCTACAAACAGCGCAAACCGCTGGCGGGATCGAAGACGTGGCCGTGGCCGGCACGGACGGAAAGGCGGATGACGTCGCCGGGCGCGGGGCGGCGCGTGCCGGGGAGACGCACGATGACGGAGCCCTGATCGGAAGCGCCGCCGCCCGCCTTCCCGGTGATGGGATGGCAGTAGGCCAGCGTGTCCGGGCCGAGCGCCTCGATGATGTCCACGGTGACCTGTACGGAACCTTCGGGATCGAGCAGCAGGTCTTCGCAGCGCAGGCCGACGAGCACGTCCTTGGTGGGCGCGGCGGAAAGCCGGATGTCGGAGGCGGCGATGCCGGAAAGCGGCGTGCCGTCGGGCAGGATCAGCTTTTCGCCGTCCGTGGTCGCGGGGATCATGTTCATGGACGGGGAACCCATGAACTGCGCCACGAATACGGAGGCCGGATGCAGGTAGATGTCGTCCGGCGTGCCGTACTGCTCGATGTTCCCGGCGCGGAGCACAAGGATTTTCTCGGCGAGGGTCATTGCCTCCACCTGATCGTGCGTCACATAGATGCTGGTGGTCGCCAGACGCTGGTGCAGGCGGCGCAGCTCGATGCGCATCAGGTTGCGGAGGTTGGCGTCGAGGTTGGAAAGCGGTTCGTCGAAGAGGAACACGCTGGGCTCGCGCACGATGGCCCGGCCCATGGCCACGCGCTGGCGCTGGCCGCCGGAGAGCTGTTTGGGCATACGGTCGAGCAGGCCGTCGAGCCCAAGGAGCTTGGCGGCGTCCTCGGCGCGGCGCTTGCGCTCGTCCGCCGGGATGCCGCGCACCTTGAGCCCGTAGGTGATGTTGTCGAACACGTTCATGTGCGGGTAGAGGGCGTAGTTCTGGAACACCATCGCAATGTTGCGATCCTTGGGCTCCTTGCGGGTAACGTCCTCGTCGCCGATGAAGATGCTGCCTCCGGTGACTTCCTCAAGCCCGGCGATGCAGCGCAGGGCTGTGGACTTGCCGCAGCCGGAAGGCCCGACCATGACCATGAAGGAGCCGTCCGGGACTTCGACGTTGATGCCCTTCAGCACCTTATTCTTATTGAATGTCTTTTCTACGTTCTTGAGCTGGACGCGTGCCATGCTGGTATCCTTTTGGCGGGCTTATTTTTCGGTTTCCACGAGGCCACGGACGAAAAGCTTCTGCATGCCGAGCACCACCAGCAGGGGGGGCAGCATGCCCAGAAGCGCGACGGCCATGATGAGGTTCCACTCCGGCACGGCGTCGGGGATGTTCACCATGCGCTGGATGCCCATGACGATGGTGTACATGCCTTCCTGATTGGTGACGAGCAGGGGCCAGAGGTACTGGTTCCAGCCGTAGATGAACAGCACCACGAACAGCGCGGCGGTGTTGGTGCGCGAAAGGGGCAGCACCACGTCCACGAAGAAACGCCACGGCCCGGCCCCGTCGATGCGCGCGGCCTCAAGCAGTTCCGCCGGGATGGTCATGAACATCTGGCGGTACAGGAAGGTCGCCGTCGCCGAGGCGATGAGCGGCAGGACAAGGCCGAGGTAGCTGTCGATGAAGTTGAGGTTCGCCGCCACCTGGAACGTGGGCACGATGCGGACTTCAACCGGCATCATCAGGGTGATGAAGATGAGCACGAAGCACAGCTCGCGGCCGGGGAAACGGAAATAGACGATGGCGTAGGCCGCCGTGATGGAGATGGCGATTTTCCCGATGGCGATGCCGAGGGCCATGACGAGGCTGTTCGCCATCATCACCCATACGGGGATGCCGCCCGCCGCCTTGAGGCCCTGCGTGAGGACGGTGGTGAAGTTCTTGAGGAACTCGCCGCCGAACCACAGCGGCGTGGAGCCGATGAGCACGTCGAACGTGTGGGTCGTGGCGACCAGCGCTATATAAAGGGGAAAGAGCACGATGGCGATGCCGAACCAGAGCACGGCGTGGCCGACGGCTTTTCCCAATCCTTTCTTTTCTACCATACTGCGTTCCTTGGCCTAGTAGGTCACCTTGCGTTCCACGTAACGGAACTGGAGGAAGGTCAGGACCATGACGATGAGCATCAGCACCACGGACTGGGCCGAGGAGCCGCCGAAGTCGAGCCCGATGAAGCCGTCGTTGAAAACCTTGTAGATGAGGGTTTCTGTGGCCTTTGAGGGGCCGCCCTGCGTGACGGCATGGACGATGCCGAAGGTTTCAAACAGCGTATAGATCGTGTTCACCACAAGCAGGAAGAAGCTCGTGGGCGACAGAAGCGGGAAGATGATCGTGCGGAACCGCCGCCACGGGGATGCGCCGTCGATGGCCGCGGCTTCGATGAGCGAGCGGGGGATGGCGTGCAGCCCGGCGAGGAAGAACAGGAAGTTATACGAGATCTGTTTCCATGAGGCCGAAACGATCAGCAGGAACAGGGCCTGATTGCCGTTGATCTTGTGGTTCCACGTATACCCGAAGTGGTGGAGCAGCTCGGTGAGCACGCCCCCGGAAGGGTTGAACAGGAACAGCCAGAGCACGCCCGCGAGCGGCGGCGCGACGGCGTAGGGGATGATGAGCATGGATTTGTACAGCGTGCCGCCCCAGTTCACCTGATCGGCGAGAACCGCGAACAAGAGGGCTGTCCCCATCGTGAGGACGATGGTGGCGAGGCTGAACACGAGCGTCAAGCGCAGCGTTTCCAGATAGCTCGGATCGGAAAACAGCGTGGTGAAGTTGTCCAATCCTACGAATTCTTTGGAAAGACCGAAAGAGTCTTCCATGTAGAACGACCCCATGAGCGCTTCACCGGCGGGATAGAAGAAAAACACCACCGTGATGGCGAGCTGGGGCAGCAGGAAGAGGAGGGGAAGAAGCAGGTGTTTCTTGCCCCTGAACGCGTAACGTCCATCCTGCATAGCGGCTCCTTGTGCGGTTGGGGGCGTCCCGTGCGGCGGAAAGGCCGGACGCCCCAAAAAGAACGGGGGAGGCCCGGCAGGGCCCCTCCCGTTGTGCTGCGGATCAGCCTACTTCCTGTTGGCCTTGGCAAAACGCGCCAGTTCGGCGTTGCCGCGTTCCACAGCGGCGTCGAGCGCCTGCTTGGCGGTCTTCTTTCCGGCCCAGACGCCTTCGAGCTCTTCGTCGATGATGTTGCGGATCTGGACGAAGTTGCCGAGGCGCAGGCCCAGCGAGTTGATGGTGGGCTTCTTGTCGGAAAGGGCCTTTACGGCGATGTCGGTGCCGGGGTTCTTGTCGTAGAAGCCCTGCTGCTTGGTCAGCTCGTAGCCTTCGAGGGTGACGGGCACGTAGCCGGTGAGCTGGTGGAAACGGGCCTGCACTTCAGGCTTGAGGAGGTAGTTCAGGAACGCGGCGGAGCCCTTTTCGGCGTCCTTGGAGTGTCCGGCCATGGCCCAGATGGCCGCGCCGCCGATCACGGTGTTCTGGGGGGCGCCCTTCACGTCGGGCCAGTAGGGGAGCAGCGCCACGCCCCACTGGAACTTGGCGCCGGCCTTCACGGCGGCGTAGGAGCCGGAGGAGTTCATGAGGATGCCGGCTTCGCCGGAGGTGAACGCGTTGATGGCTTCGGACTTGCGGCCCACGTAGACCATCACGCCGTCCTTCTGGAGCTTGGACAGGAAATCGATGTGCTTGACGTGCAGGGGGCTGTTGAACAGGAGCTTCGTATCAAGGCCGTCATAGCCGTTGTTGTTGGTGGCGAAGGGGACGTTGTGCCACGCGGAGAAGCTCTCAAGCTGCACCCAAGACTGCCAGCCGGAGGTGAAGCCATACTTGCACGCGCCGGATTCCTTGATCTTCTTGGCGAGTTCGGCCACTTCAGGCCACGTCGTGGGGAAATGCTCGGGGTCGCCGCCGGCCTTTTTCACGGCGTCCTTGTTGTAATAGAGGACGGTGGTGGAGGCGTTGAAGGGCATGGCGATGAGCTTGCCGTCCGTGGAGGAGTAGTAGCTGGCTACGGAGCCGAGGAGCTTGGAGGTGTCCACCGGGGTTCCGGCGGCTTCCATGATTTCATACACGGGGCGGACGGCGCCCTTGGCGGCCATCATGCTGGCGGTGCCCACTTCAAAAATCTGGATCAGGTTGGGGTGCTGTTTGGCGCGGAAGGCGGCGATGGCGGCGGTCATGGCTTCGTCATAGTTGCCCTTATAGACGCCCTTGACTTCGTATTTGTCCTGAGACGCGTTGAATTCCTTGATCATCTCGTCGGTGATTTCACCGAGTTCGCCACCCATGCCGTGCCAGAAGGTAATGGTGGTCTTGGCTTGGGCAGGCGCGGCCAACAACATCAGACACATGGCCAGCAGGGCCATCAGACGGAAGGAACGCATAGGCTCTCCTACATTGGCGGACGGAAGCCGTCCGGTTGTATCCCTCCGGGGCCAGTCCCCGGAACATCCGCCGGGACGGGCCCGGCAAGCAGGGCTCCCCTGTATGGGGAGTTTGAAAAGGGAGGAAAAACCTTCTCCAGAAAGTCTCTCCTCCCTCATTCAGTGCGTCATTCTCCGAGCGCCTTGCGGCAGGCCGCCGGAAAGTCGGTAATGATGCCGGTCGCGCCTTCGGCAGCGAGGCGTTTGGCTTCGCCCATGTCGTTGACTGTCCACACGTTGACGGCGAATCCGGCATCGCGCAGCGCGGCAAGGTCGCCGGGCGCGAGGATATGCTGGTCCGGGTGGTAGGCATTGACCTGAAGCCGGCGGCACAATGCCACCGGATCGTCGGGGCGCACGTGCTCGACCAGCGCGCCGGTGGCCATTTCGGGGCACAGGACCCGGCATTCTTCCAGATAGCGGTGCTGGAACGAGGAAATGATGACTTGATCCACCATATCAAGGCGGCGGATGAGGTCTAACACGTCCTTTGTTACGGTTTCGTGACCGATGAGGTGCGCGTGGTTCTTGATCTCGACGTTGACGTACCAGCCGTTGTCCCTGGTGAAGGCAAGGGCTTCCTCAAGGGTGGGGACGGTCAGGCCGTCAAAGCGTTTCAGCGTGTCGTCGTCGATCTCCCCGGCGGCGATGCGGCCGAACTGATCGCGCCCGGCATACCATGATCCGGCGTCAAGGCTCTTGATTTCGTCCAGCGTGAAATCGCATACGCGGTAGGAGGGGCGGCCGGGGAAGGCGGTTTCCACGTCGGTGGTGCGGGTGAGCGTGTCGTCGTGCATCACCACCAGCTTGCCGTCTTTGGTATAGTTGGCGTCGAGCTCCCAGAGATCGGCCTGAACGGCATAGCCGAGGGCGGCCGCGGTGAGCGTGTTTTCCGGGGCATGCCCGCGCGCGCCGCGGTGGGCGACGACCAGCGGGACGGGGGGACAGGTATGAAAATCAATGTATTTCTGCATGGAAAACGACCTGAAAAGGTTCTGCAATCACAATGTTTGAACGTGAAAAGGGAAAGGGCCTCTGCCGGAAAGGAAAATCTGAAGGCAAAATAGCCTGAAAGCAAAAAGTTGTCGAGATTTCCAGCGTCCCGCTGCTGTTTCATAAGGAAACGTGCTCTGTTGCAATGGCACACATTGCGGCTTCTTCCGCTTCAGGAAAACGCAGCCCCTTGGGAAATCCCTTTATCATGACGCCGGAAGATTGTATCTTCCATGTATCAGCTTTTGAAATCGAACGTGCAAGGAGTCCCCATGAGCCGTTATATTCTTGCCCTCGATCAGGGTACGACCAGTTCCCGCGCCATCCTGTTCGACCGCTCCGGCAACATCATCCAGATGGCACAGCAGGAGTTCACGCAGCACTACCCCCAACCCGGCTGGGTGGAACACAACCCCAACGAACTGTTCGACAGCCAGTCTACGGTTGCCGCCAGATGCCTGCGTCAGGCCGGCATTACGGGTTCTGAAGTCGCGGCGGTGGGCATCACCAACCAACGCGAAACCACCATCGTCTGGAACCGCAGAACCGGCGCGCCCGTATGCAACGCCATCGTCTGGCAGGATCGGCGTACCGCCGGCTTCTGCGACAGCCTGCGCGCACAGGGGAAGGCCGGGCTGTTCGCGGAAAAGACGGGGCTCGTGCTCGACGCCTATTTTTCCGGCACGAAAGTCCGCTGGATTCTTGAAAACGTGCCCGGCGCACGGGAGCAGGCCGAGGCGGGCGATCTGCTGTTCGGGACCGTGGATTCGTGGCTCATCTGGAATTTCACCAAGGGCGCGGTCCACGCGACCGATCCCTCCAACGCCAGCCGTACCCTGATGTTCAATATCCACACCGGGGACTGGGACGACGAACTGCTTGAGCTGCTTTCCGTGCCGCGTTCCATGCTGCCGAAGGTGGTCCCCTCATCCGGGATCATGGGGCACATGCATCCAGAATTCCTTGGCCACAGCCTTCCTCTGGCGGGCGACGCCGGGGATCAGCAGGCCGCGACCTACGGCAATGCCTGTATGCTTCCGGGCATGGCGAAGAACACCTACGGGACCGGGTGCTTCCTTCTCATGAACACCGGGACTGAAGCCCGGCGCAGCGAGAACAACCTGCTTGCCACGGTGGGCTGGGATTGCGGTTCCGGCCTGAGCTACGCCCTTGAGGGCAGCGTGTTCATCGCCGGTGCGGTGGTGCAGTGGCTGCGCGACGGCCTTCAGATCATCAGCGACGCCGCCGAAATCGAGCCCCTTGCCTCCACGGTGGAGGACAACGGCGGGGTGTTTTTCGTGCCCGCGTTTGCCGGGCTGGGCGCTCCCTACTGGGATCAGTATGCCCGTGGGACTCTTGTGGGGCTGACGCGCGGGGTGAACCGGGGCCATATCGCCCGTGCCGCCATCGAAGCCATTGCGCTCCAGACGCTGGACATCATGGACTGCATGAAAAAGGATTCGGGCCTGCCGCTTTCCACGCTCCGGGTGGACGGCGGGGCCAGCCGCAACAACATGCTCATGCAGTGTCAGGCCAACGTGCTCGGCGTGCCTGTCGAGCGCCCCGTGATTACCGAGACCACGGCCCTCGGCGCGGCCTATCTCGCCGGGCTTGCCGTCGGCTTCTGGGACAGCGAGGAAGAGGTATCCACCCTGTGGAAGCTGGATCGCCGCTTCGAGCCCGCTATGGACGAGGCCTGCCGCGCCGAGCTGCTCCACAACTGGCATCGCGCCGTGGGCCGCGCCGCGAACTGGATTGAATAGGGGGAGTGGGGGAGAACCGGGGGAGGGCGCTTTTTATAAAAAGCGCCCTCCCCCGGACCCCCACCCGCAAAAATTTTGACTGGTGGGGAGGCTGCGCGACAGGAGTCCGTTCCGGCGGGAAAAGGAAGGCTGTATCATAAAAATGGTTAATGCTTTTTTCCTTGCAGCTCCAAAGGAATAACCGACAAAGTACGTTAGCTGTGGATTCCGCTACGGGGAAAACAGGATAAAAAGGCTGTATTTTTACAGCACTGTGGGGATGGAACAACCACATGCCATGATGGAGCCTTTTATAAAAAGCACCCTCTCCGGCTTCATCCGCAAAAATTTTGACTGGTGGGGAGGCTGCACGGCGGGAGTTCGTTCCGGCGGGAAAAGGAAGGCTGTATCATAAAAATGGTTAATGCTTTTTTCCTTGCAGCTCCAAAGGAATAACCGGCAAAATACGTCAGCTATGGATTCCGCCAAGGGGAAAACTGGATAAAAAGGCTGTATTTTTACAGCACTGTGGGGATGGAACAACCACATGCCATGATGGAGCCTTTTATAAAAAGCCCCCTCCCCGGCTCCACCCGCAAAAATTTCGGCTGGCGGGGAGGCTGTGCGGCGGGAGTCCGTTCCGGCGGGAAAAGGAAGGCTGTACCATAGAAAATGGTTGATGCTTTTTTCCTTGCAGTTCCAAAGGAATAAACGACAAAATACGTTAGTTATGGATTCCGCCAAGGGGAAAACTGGATAACAAGGCTGTATTTTTACAGTGCTGTGGGGATGGAACAACCACATGCCATGATGGAGCCTTTTATAAAAAGTATCCTCCCCGGCCCCACCCGCAAAAATTTCGGCTGGCGGGGAGGCTGCGCGGCGGGAGTCCGTTCCGGCGGGAAAAGGAAGACTGTATCCTAAAAATGGTAGATGTTTTTTCCTTGCAGCCTCAAAGGAATAATCGGCAAAATACGTTAGTTATGGGTTCCGCCACGGGGAAAACAGGATAAAAAGGCTGCATTTTCACAGCACTGTGGGGATGGAACAACCACATGCCATGATGGAGCCTTTTATAAAAAGCATCCTCCCCGGCCCCACCCGCAAAAATTTCGACTGGCGGGGAGGCTATGCGGCGGGAGTCCGTTCCGGCGGGAAAAGGAAAGCCTCCCAGTTTTTTCCAGCATGTTTTTGGTAAGGTGTTCTTATAGTAAAGGGGGGATAGTTTGTTTTTTAGGTTGTGTTATAGGGATCGGCTGGTATTTTCTTTCTTGAAATTCCAAATACCTGCTCAATGAACTCTCCCAACTATGGAGCCATTCAAGAGAAGAACATAGAAACCCGTGTATATTCATGGTGTTGTAAAAATAAGTTGATCACATTTTATGACAGGGCCTTTTAGACGCCTTCTTTTCCCTTCAAAGAAGGAATTTTTCCACAAGGCTTGTATTGGAAACCTTTTTATTTATGCCTATAGCCTGAGGAGAAACTTTCAATAACCCCCGCTCTGTTGAACAAGGATTCGATAAAGGTGAAAGTCTTTGGGGGAAGAGGGGAGGGGTCTGGGGAGGGGAGGAGGCCCCTTTCTGGAGCAAGGGGCCTCCTCCCCTCCCCAGATTTTGCCTTTGGAAAAAAAGAACAAGAAGGCGGGGGCTTGCCTAATCGCAAAAAAATAAACATACTATTGAGAAACACTTCTTGTAGCGGGGCCGCCTCCGGGTTCGGGGGCGGGGGCCGCATCACCTGCAACCAGGAAAAAACAATGGAACAGACTCCTGCTGAACTCTGGAAACAACGGTCCATAGCCATTGCGGCTACGGTAAAGGAAGTCGCGTCGGTGGACGAGGCTTTGCAGTACGCCCTCGAACTGTGTCAGGCCGCTGAGCCTCATGAGCAGCTCATGGGTGCCGAGCCGGAACGCAAGGGCAATATCCTCGCCGCGCCCGGCCTGCCCGCTGAGCAGGCCGAGTTCCTCCGTAAGGGGTGCGAAGAGAAGGGCCTCGTTTTGGTTGAGGAGGGGCTGCGGGAATACGCCGGCGGCATGGAAGTCGGCATTGCGTGGGCCGCGTGCGGCCTTGCCGATACGGGAACCTGCGTGGTTGAGAGCACCAATGAAGACATCCGGCTGGCGACCATGCTCCCGGAAACGAGCGTGCTGCTCATCCGCCGTTCGACCATCCTGCCCGGCAATGAAAACGGCGCTGAGGTGCTCCAGAAATTCTTCGGCAAGGCCGAACCTGAATTTCTGGCCTTCATCAGCGGCCCGAGCCGTACCGCCGACATCGAGCGTGTGCTGACGCTGGGCGTTCACGGCCCGCTGTACCTGCACGCCGTGCTCATTAATGACTGATTTCCGTACGGGAACCCGCTTCCCAACCGATTTACCATAAGGATTGCCATATGAAAGAACCCGCACGCGATATAAAAAGCTACCGTACCGACCTGTCCGCCGCGTTGGAGGATACGTTCCAGCGCCGCGCCCTGGACAAGTTCGCGGTGGATTACCGGGCCAGCCGCGAGCGTATCTACTCCGGCCTGAACGACCGTGAGCTGATCGCCGAGGTTGCCGCCCGCAAGGACGAATCCGTCAAGCATCTTGATGAACTGTTCAAGCAGTTCAAGGCAGAGGCCGAAAAGCGCGGGGTGCAGGTGCATCTTGCCAGAGATGCCGCCGAAGCCAACCGCATCATCGCCAAGATTGCTGAAGACAACGGCTGTAAGATGGTCGTGAAGTCCAAATCCATGACCGTCGAGGAAATCCAGACCAACACGGCCCTTGAAGCCAAGGGCATGGAAGTGGTGGAAACCGACCTCGCGGAATGGATTATCCAGCTTCGCCATGAAGGGCCTTCCCACATGGTCATGCCCGCCATCCACCTGTCCCGCACGCAGGTTGCCGACACCTTCACCAAGGAAACCGGCAAGCACCAGACCGAAGACATCACCAGCCTCGTGCGTGTGGCCCGCCGTGAGCTGCGCCGCAAGTTCGCCGAAGCCGACATGGGCATTTCCGGCATGAACTTCGCCGTGGCCGAATCCGGCGCCATCGGCCTTGTGACCAACGAAGGCAACGCCCGCATGGTCACCACGCTGCCCCGCGTGCACGTTGCGGTGGGCGGCATCGACAAGCTGATCCCCTCGTTCGACGACGCGATGGCCACCCTCCGCGTGCTGCCGCGCAACGCCACGGGCCAGCATCTGACCTCCTACGTTACGTGGATCGCCGGAGGCGTGCCCACGGCTTCCGCGCCCGACGGCAAGAAGAGCATGCATGTGGTGTTCGTGGACAACGGCCGCAAAGCTGTGCTTAACGACCCCGTCCTGTCGCAGGCCCTGCGCTGCGTGCGCTGCGGCGCGTGCGCCAACGTGTGCCCCGTGTACCGCCTCGTGGGTGGGCACCGCATGGGCTACATCTACATCGGGGCCATTGGCCTCATCCTGACCTACCTGTTCCACGGCAAGGACCGCGCCAAGGCGCTCGTCCAGAACTGCGTGAACTGTCAGGCCTGTAAGAGCGTTTGCGCGGCGGGCATTGACCTGCCCGGCTTGATCGAGGAAATCCGTATGCGGTACATTGAGCAGGACGGCAACAGCCTGCCTATGAACCTGCTGGCGTCCACCCTCAAGAACCGCAAGGCGTTCCACTCGCTCCTGAAGTTCGCCAAGTACGCCCAGAGGCCGCTTACCGGCGGCGAGCAGTTTATCCGCCACCTGCCTTCCATGTTCGCCAAGGACAACGAATTCCGCGCCCTGCCCGCCATCGCGGACAAGTCGTTCCGCGATCGTTGGGAAAAGCTGGATCGTCCGGCTTCCGCGAACCCCTCGCTGCGTGTGGCCATCTTTGCGGGCTGCGTGCAGGACTTCGTGTACCCCGAACAGCTTGAAGCGGCCGTAAAGCTCATGCAGGGCCATAACATCCATGTGGACTTCCCGATGGATCAGTCCTGCTGCGGCCTGCCCGTGGTGATGATGGGCCAGCGCGAAACCGCCCGCGACGTGGCGCTCCAGAACATGGACGCCTTTGAAAAGGGCGACTACGATGTCATCCTGACCCTCTGCGCCTCCTGTGCTTCGCAGCTCAAGGAAGGCTATGTGGAACTGTTCGCCGGGCAGCCCGGCCGCCAGGCCCGCGCAAAGGCGCTTGCGGACAAGGTGATGGACTTCAGCACGTTCGCCAAGGAAAAGCTCGGCCTGAATGCCGAAAGCTTCAACCACAGCGACGAAAAGGTAACCTATCACGCCTCCTGCCACCTTTGCCGTGGCCTTGGCGTGAAGGAAGCCCCGCGCGAGCTCATTGCGGCCGCCGCCGACTATGTCCCAGCTGCTGAAGAGGAAGTGTGCTGCGGCTTTGGCGGCACCTACTCCGCCAAGTTCCCCGAAGTGTCCGCTGCCCTGCTTCGCAAGAAGCTGGACGGCATCGCGGACACCGGCGCGGCCCGTGTGGTCATGGACTGCCCCGGCTGCGTGCTTCAGATTCGCGGCGGCGCGGAGAAGGACGGCAAGGGCCTCAAGGTGACGCACATTGCCGAGTTGCTGGCTGAAAACCTGAAGAAATAAATGCCTCCCGGCGGGCTGGGGGGCATGATGCCCCCCAGACCCCCTCGGAGCGAAAAGAAGCGGTTCCGTTTTCGGCTTCAGCCGGAGACGGAACCGCTTCTTTTCGCTCCAAGCCCGTCAGGAGTACCTCTATTGAAGTGGGTGCTGTTGCTGGGATGCTCTGAAAGCAGGCAGGGACGGCCTTGTTTTTTCTTTAGGCCGTGTCACAGGAAACGGCTGGTATTTTATTTCTTGAAATTCCAAAGGAATGACCCAGAAAATGCCCCAATCATGGAGTCCATCGGCGGGAAAACTGGAGAAAAAGGCCCTATTTTCAGCAGAATGTGGAAATAAAAGCAATCTATACTATGACAGGGCCTATTTTTTTAGTTGCAAATAGATTTAAGATGGCTCTGTTATCGTTTGTGGTTGTTTCATCTCCACAGTGCTGTGAAAATACAGCCCTTTTCTCCGGTTTTCCTCTTGGCGGAATACAGGGCTAAGGCATTTTGTCGGTTATCTCTGTGAAACTTCAAGGAGAAAAGCATCAACCATTTTCTATAACACAGCCTTTAAAATACAATTCCCATAAAACCCGCCAACGGAAGATTAAAAAAAATTCCGTATGTTACTAGGTTGTTGGGATAAAAACAACGCACGCTGTAACAGAGCCGTTTGCTTTGAAAGTGCGCCGCCTGTTTCCCTGTGAAAGGGCATCCGCCCAATGACCACCTGCGCCAGAAAAGCTGTGAGCAGGGATTCGATAAACACAAAGGCTCTGTTATAGTTTGTGGTTGTTTCATCTCCACAGTGAGGTGAAAAGTACAGCCTTTTTCTCCGGTTTTTCCCTTGGCGGGATCCACGGCTAAGGCATTTTACCGGTTATCCCTTTGGAGCTTCAAGGAAAAAGCATCAACCATTTTCTATAATATAGCCAACATAAAAGTCTTTGAAGAGGAGAGGGTGGGGTTTGGGGAGGGGGAGGGGAAACTTTCTGAAGAAAGTTT
>NZ_DBMAFI010000001.1:98064-166013 GCF_057864385.1 Bilophila sp.
CCCTCCCCCTCCCCAATCTTTTCCCGTTTCAAAATAAGCCTGCCCTAATCGTGATTCGGGATGTAGTTGATGGTCGCTTCTTCCTCGGTTCGTTCAACCTTGAAAATGACGGGGCGCAGGCCGTCGTTGCAACTGCATATGGCTACGCCCGGCTTTTCGATCCAGTCGCCGTAATAAAACTGTCCGCTGCCGTGCGCCAAGGCGAAAACATACTGATAGATAGCCTTCCACGCCTCATCACAGAACCCGTCCGGCTTGGCGTAGTCGGCGTAAAAGATTTGCCCTTCCTTGAGCATCGGACACTTGCCGATCCCCTTGGAGCCGTATTCCTTAGCCAGTTCCTCATCAAAATGCCGTTTGAGGACGGTGATCCTACATCGTTTCATGTCTCTCTCCGTGGTGGGGTTGGAAAAGGCACATCCGGGAAACTGCCGCCAAGGGACAGCCCCCGGCGCTCCCGAAAACCTTATTCTGTCCCATTTGCGAAAGTCTTTGAAGAGGAAGGGGGGAGGTTTGGAGGGGGGAAGGGGAAACTTTCTCCAGAAAGTTTCCCCTTCCCCCCTCCAATTCCTCATTCCCCTCCAGCCTTCTCAGAATGCAGCTTCCTGAAAATGGTACTGCGGTTGACCTTGAAGACTTCGGCAACCTTCTGGACGGAACCATGCACCTTGAGGGCCTTGCGGAGGATGCCGCGCTCGATGTCGGCCATGATGTCCTTGAGGGGGCGCTCATAGTTGATGCCGTCGTCAGGGAAAAACAGCTCCTCACTTTCGTTGCCGGTCATGTGCCGGGGCAGGTCCTTGACGGAGAGCGGGCCGTGATCCTTGGTGATTACAATGCTGTGCATGAGGTTCTGGAGCTCGCGCACGTTGCCGGGCCACGAGTACTGGCGCAGGGCTTCCATGAGGCCGGGCGTGAGGTTCATGTGCTTGCGGTACTTGGAGGTGAACACGTTCAGAAAATGCGTCACGAGGGGCTGGATGTCGTCGGGGCGCTCGCGCAGGGGCGGGATGTTCACTACGGCCACGTTGAGGCGATAGTAAAGATCGCGCCGGAAAAGGCCCTTTTCGACGCGTTCCGCAAGGTTGCGGTTCGTGGCGGCGATGATGCGGACGTTGACCTTGCGGGGCTTGGAGGAACCCACGCGCATGATCTCGCCGTCCTGAAGCACGCGGAGCAGGCGGGTCTGCATGGCAAGGCTCAGTTCGCCGATTTCGTCGAGAAATACCGTACCGCCGTCGGCCATTTCAAAATAGCCGCTCTTGCCCTTGTTGCCCGCTCCGGTAAAGGCCCCCGGCATGTAGCCGAAGAGCTCCGATTCGGTGAGGCTTTCGGAAATGCCGCCGCAATCCACCTTGAGGAACATCTTCTCCTTGCGCGGGCTGAGCTCGTGCGTGAGGCGGGCCACCACGTCCTTGCCGACGCCCGTTTCGCCGAGGATGAGCACCGTGGCGTCGGAACTGGCGAACCGTTCCACAAGGCTCATGACCTCTTTCATTTCACGGCTTTCAAAGACGGGGACGAGTTCGCGGGTCTGTTCGCGGGCAAGGAAGGCGAGGCGGTCGTGGAACTGCTCAATGAGTTTCTTCTGGGCGGTCATCTCCTCCTGAAGCTGGGTCAGGACGGTGATGTCGCGGGCAAACGTCACGACAAGGCACAACTGCCCCTTGTCGTCGAAAACGGGATGCCCGGTCAGAACCAGGCGTTTCCCGTTGGCGAGCTGCTGGACGTGGGTGGCCGGTTTTCCGGTCTCGACAATCTGCGGATTGACGACTTTGTCGAACGTCCCCTGCTGGACAAGCGTACGGATGTTTTTGCCCCGGATTTCCCCCTGCCGCAGCCCGGTCAGGGTTTCGTACATTTTGTTGACGAACAGGGTCGTCCCCTCCACGTCACTGATGAAGACACCATCGGAGAGGGTGTCGAGGATGCTTTCAAAATGGGGGGCAAGGGACTTCATAGAAGCGTTTTCCATAGGCATCGCGGGAGAAATAAAATGATTGCAGGGGAATTGATTCCCCCATGCTAGTGCCTGCACGCAAGAACGTCAAGGTGTGCGCGGAAACGGGACGGGAAGATGGCAAGAAAAACAAAACCCCCGCCCGGCTTACCGGGCGGAGGCATCTTTTTCAAAGGGAGAGGGACGGAAGCTATTTTTCTTCCGGCACGGCGCCGCGGGTTTCATCGACGATCCGCTGGATGCGCTGTGCGACGCCGTCGGGCAGGCTGACATCGCCCATGGCGTATTCGCGGCTCAGGAAGTCGTACTTCTGGGTTCCCAGACGGTGGTAGGGCAGGGCTTCATAGCCGACATTCTCATAGCCCTTGAGGAATTCGCCAAGGGCGTGGGCAAATTCGTCATTATCGTTGAAGCCGGGAATGACGGGCGTACGTACTTGGACATGCAGGTTGGGGAACTCGGTGATCAGCTTCTTGAGGTTGCTGAGGATGAGCTCGTTGCCGACGCCGGTGCCTTCACGGTGCTTTTCGCTGTCCATCTGCTTGACGTCGAACAGGACATAGTTGAGGTACTGGGCGGCTTCCTTGAGGGTTTCCCACGGAACGCAGCCACAGGTTTCGACGGCGGTTTTGATGCGGCGATGGCGGGCCTCCCGGAGCAGCGGGAGAGCAATGTCGGCGTGCATGAGGGGCTCACCGCCGGAAAGGGTCATACCGCCGCCGGAGCGGGCATAGAATAGGGCGTCCTTTTCCACTTCCTTGAGGATCTGATCGACGGTTTTGTTTTCGCCGTAGATGATCATCCCCTGAGCGGGACAGGCATGGGCGCAGTCGAGCGTCTTACAGGCGTCGCATTTGCTGCGGTCGAGCGTCAGCGTGCCGTCTTCGTTGACGGTGATGGCGTCGTGCTGGCATGCCTTGATGCAGCGATGGCAGCCGATGCAGCGGCCCTTGTTATAGGCGACCTGCGGGTGCGAGGCTTGGGATTCGGGGTTACTGCACCATTTGCACGACAGGGGGCAGCCCTTCAGGAAGACGATGGTCCGGATGCCGGGACCGTCGTGAACGGAATATTTCTGGATATTGAAGACGGTTCCGGTCGCCTTTCTATCTTCAAAGGAACCCATGGACTACCTCTTTTTTTCTGAGCGTTAAAGTTGGAAATGGCGGGCCAGATAACTCCGGCCCGCCATTTATTTAATCATTCATCCTGCGTACCGCAAGCGGCCCAAACTTACATCTGGTCGTGGCCGGTACGGGCGATGAGGTCGTTCTGCAGGTCGGGGGTCAGGTCGACGAAGTAGGCGCTGTACCCGGCGATGCGGACGATGAGGTTGCGATACTTCTGAGGATCCTTCTGAGCCTTCTTCAGCGTATCGGCGTTGATGACGTTGAACTGGATGTGCCACAGCTTCAGGTCGCACCACGTACGGATGAACTGCACCAGCTTTTCGGTACCGGCATCGCCTTCAACGCACTTGGGGGTGAACTTCACGTTGATCAGACGGGCAGCACGGGCGCGCATGCCGTAGTTCTTCGTGTTGTGGTTGGAGAGCAGGATGGCGGTGGGGCCATTGTGGTCGGCGCCGTGGGACGGGGAAGAACCGTCAGACAGCGGGAACCACGCCACGCGGCCGTTCGGGGTAGCGGAAACAACCTTGCCGAAGGGCACGTGAGAGGTGAAGGGCACGTAACGGGCGTCGTTGTTGATGCCCATTTCCTTGCCGTACTTGGCGGCGAAGGCAACAGCCATGCGGTCGAGTTCACGGCCGATTTCGTCGGCGTATTCGTCGTCGTTGCCGTAGCAGGGAGCCGTGCGGAGAAGCTGCTGGATGTCTTCGTAGCCTTCAAAGTTGGCTTCGAGGGCGTCGATGAGCTGATCCATGGTGAGCTTCTTGTCTTCAAACACGAGCTTCTTGATGGCGGCCAAGGAGTCGATGACGGTGCCGAGGCCCATGAATTCAAAGTAGCCGAAGTTCAGGCCTTCGGGGATCTGGGGCTGATGCAGGTCGATGCAGTGCTTGCGGCAGAGGGCGTGCAGCACGGAACCCATGGGCTGGGCGAAGTGCTTGGCGCGGGTCTGGATAACAATGTACTGCTGGATGAACGTCGTGCGGAGCAGGAGCATATGCTGCTGCACGTAGGCGTTCCAGAATTCATCCCAAGTCTTGAACTTACGGGCGTCGCCGGTCGGGATGCCGAGCTGCACATCGCCGTACTTCTTCATCTTGCCGTCATACAGGGTCATTTCAACGGCGGAGGCGAAGTTGGTGTAGGCGCCGCCGGAGGTGTAGGTGTCGCGGTTGGGCATACGGATTTCGATGCAGCCGGACACGGCGTAGTCAAGGGCTTCCTCAAAGGTAGCGCCCTTGGAGACGTACAGCGGGATGCATTCTTCGTCGTTGCACAGCTTGGGGAAGCCGGAGCCGAACTTGATGGTTTCGGCGACGTCCCACAGGTAGCGTTCAGGGGCGCGGCTGTGGATACGGGCGGCGAGGTCGGGGTAGTGCAGCGGGAATTCGCGCTTGGACTTCAGGAACAGATAGGTCAGATCGTTGGTCGCGTCGCGGCCGTCCGGGGTCTGGCCGCCAATGGTGACGGCTTCCCAGTGAGCGTAGCCTTCGTTGAAGGCGCCGCCGGCGGGGGAGATGTACATGTCGATGAACTCGGCCATGCCGACCCACATGCATTCCAAGTATTCCAGAGTCTTTTCATCGGTCAGGGTGCCGGCTTCCATGTCCTTCTTGTAGAAGGGATAGAAGTACTGGTCCATACGGCCGTTGGAAATGGTGGTACCGGTCTTCTGTTCCAGACGAGAGAACATCTGGGTGAAGTACTGGGACTGAACGGCTTCGTAGAAGTCGCGGGCCGGGTTGGCGGGCACGTGTTCGGCGTTTTCAGCCATGCGGATGAGTTCGGCCTTACGAACCGGATCAGCGCAAGCTTCGGCGGCCTTGCGGGCAGCTTCGGCATGGCGCTTCGCCCACAGGATGATGGCGTCGCACACGAGGATGGTAGCTTCGATGAAGGGGCGCTTGTCCACCTGATCCACGGGGGAAGCGGGATCAAGAGCGGCCAGCTTTTCTTCCATTTCCTGCTTCAGGCCATTGAAGCCGCGCTTCAGCACCACTTCGTAGTCATGCACCCACTGGATGGAGGAACGGAACGAAGAGGTTTCGTTGACGATGAAGCGGGAGATGAGGCCGTCGGGATCGTCGTAGGTCAGCTTGTGAACTTCGGGGGGAAGAGCCTTGTTCAGGGCTTCATGATAGGTGCGGCCCTTCCAGAAGGGAGCGATCTGCTCAACCACGATCTTGGCGTCTTCGGGGCTGATGGAAGCCGGAGACTGCGGACGAGTGGGAAGGTCGCGCACGGCGATGTCGAGGAAGTCGCCGTCGAGTTCGGGATACAGGATACCGTAACGGCCGTCATGACCGCCGCAACGGCCGAGGAGGAGCTGATCGTCCTGCACCATGACGGTGATGTTCTTGGCAACGTTCATCAGAGCCTTGGCCCAGCGGAGAACCAGAGGCTGGCCCACGGTTTCAGACATGGACTGGGTGAAGTACAGGGCGCGTTCCACGTCGATAGCGGGCTTCTGGCCGTCGAAACGTTCCAGCAGCTTGAACACGCGCTTGTGGGATTCGCGATAGATATCTTCTTTACCGGCGATCTTGTCTTCGAGACGTTGCTCATGAGGCGATTTGATTTCAGCTACCTGAGTCATGTCACTTCTCCGTGTAGGAATTAAGGTTGTGTTATGATGTGTGGAGCTTTCCGGCGAACCGCTCGGAAGTTCTCGTTCCCTTCTTCACTTGTCTTGCTTAGAATAAAGCAAGGGCCGTGCCAGAAAGGTTAGAAAAAATGTTTTCCTGTTATTTTGCGCGATTGCGGAAGAGAGGATTTTGGAGCCTTTTTGTGCGAATAGGCGTAGTCGCAATTTTGCATCACTTATTAGGAATAAACCGCAAATAGCAGACATCTTATGTTGCATTTTTGCGACAGAGAGGGGTTTTCCTGCAACCTGTGCCCGTTTTCGGGCAGTGAACAGAAACAATTCCTGACAACAGTTTTTATCTAATTGATATTATATGATAAAAAACGCCCTTTGAAAGAGGAGGGGGAGGTTGGGATAGAAAAGATGATGCAAAAATGCGACATGGGAAAATCTTGTTTTGTGAAAAAAAGAGTTTTAAAAATCCTCCCCACAAGCTGGAACTATCGGAAAAGACAACCGATCCGAGCTGGGCCGCATCATCTCCCAAAGGCAATCTGTGCCGAGGAAGGGCATAAACAGAAGCCTTATAAGTGCAAAACCCTTTAAAACTAGACAAGTGGGCATGGAAAAAGGAAGAAAGGCTTTCTCCTCAAAGGCTCCCGCTGCCGTACATCCCATAATAAGAAAGGGGGAGAGGCCCCAGCCCCTCCCCCCACAAAAGGCATACGCTACAATCAGACGATGCGGAAGTTGTCCACAACGCAGCAGCGGCGCAGACGCACGAACGAGCGGGCGCAGGTCACACCTTCACCGGTGGGGGTGGAGATGGTCATGGTCGTCCAGCCTTCGCCACCAGCGCCGAGGGCGGCGAGGTGCGGGCCGTTCTTGACGAACAGGCTGGTATTCATGGCACGGGCCATCTTGTCCATGTTGTCGATGTTGCGGGAGTGCATGCCGGCGGTGTGGGACAGGCCGCGTTCGAGGATGAGGGCCCATTCAATGGCCTCATCCACGTTGGCGGCGCGCAGCACCGGCACAACGGGCATCAGCTGTTCCACGCGGGCGAACACATGGTTGATGTCGCGCTTCACGTCCACGATGAGCAGACGGCAGCTGTCGGGCACGTCAATGCCGGCGGCCTTGGCGATGACGGCGGCGTCACGGCCGACCCATTTCGGGTTCGGGTTCGGAGCCTTGCCGCCTTCAACCTGGGGATAGTTGCGCAGAACCACGCGGGCCACGGCGTCAGCCTGTTCGAGGCTGATTTCCACGGCGCCGATGGCCTTCATTTCGGCCTTCAGCTGATCGGCGATGGAATCCACGGCGATGATTTCTTTTTCGTCGGCGCAGATGATGTTGTTGTCGAAGGAAGCGCCGTCATAGATGCTGCGGGCAGCGCGGGCGATGTTGGCGGTTTCGTCGACGACGACCGGCGGGTTGCCGGCGCCGGCGGCGATGAGGCGCATGGTGGCGACCTTGCGGGCCTGGGCCACAACAGCTTCACCGCCGGTCACCACGAGCAGCTTGATGCGGGGATGCGAGAAGAGCTCCTGAGCCACTTCGATGGTGGGTTCCTTCACAGCGACAAGCAGGTTGGCGATGCCGGTGGCTTCGATGATGGCCTTGTTCAGAACCTGAATGGCCGTCTGGGAAGCGCGCTTGGCGTTGGGGTGGGGAGCGAAGACTATGGCGTTGCCGCCAGCGATCATGCTGATGGCGTTGTTGATCACCGTGGCGGTCGGGTTGGTGGAGGGCGTCACGGAAGCGATCACGCCCCAAGGAGCGTTTTCGATGAGGGTCAGGCCCATGTCGCCGGAAATGGCCATGGGGGAGAGGCATTCGGTGCCGGGAGTACGCTCGCAAACGAGGATATTCTTGGCAATCTTGTCGCTCACGCGGCCCATGCCGGTTTCGTTGTGGGCGATTTCAGCGAACGACTTGGCGTTTTCAAGGCCGGCCTTGCGGATGGCGGCGATGATTTTGTCACGCATGGCGACGGTGCTGATCTTCTTCTGAGCGACTTCGGCGGCCTGCACGGCGTCTTCGAGGCGGTCGAAGAGGCCGAAGTCGCCGCAGTCGCAGCCGCAACCGCCGGCGGCGACAACGGTCGTAGCAGCCGCAGTGGGCTGATCGGACATCATCTTTTTCAGAACTTCAACGACAATGCGTTCCACATCTTGTTGGCGCACGTCCATATCTATACTCCTATGCTGGAAGCCGGACCCCGCGGGCCTTTGAGGACTGCCGGGCGGGGGGCCTGTTTTTTCTGTTTGTCACCCTCGTCAGAAAACGAGGCAGAGCGGAAAACCGCGGCTTTCCGTAGGGGCGGTGAGCCGCCCACAGGGGCTATTCCCCCTGATTTTTGCGATAAATAGCTGCCTTACCTGCATTTACATGGTCGACGATGCCGACAATGACCAGATCCAGAGGCGCATCTTTGTCGATGGCAAAACGTGCGGAACTGCCGCGGGACACGATAACCCATTCGCCCTCGCCCGCGCCGATGGGATCGGCGGCGACTTGGGAGCGGCCGATGGATTCACCCTTCTCATTGAGCAGATCAACGAGGAGCAGCGAGTTGTACGGCAAACCGGGGCACCGGACCGTGGAAACGACCTGACCAATGACTTTTGCAAGTTCCATGTATGTCTCCGTTCCCGGAAGACGGCCTTCCGGGAGCATTCCGTAAGGAAGCTGACGGCCGGGCCGGGGCATGAGGCCCCGGCGAGACCGACGAGCAGGGCTTAACCCAGCTTAAGTGCGCGGACGAGCTTACTTGCGGCTCAGGGGGAACACGGCTTCCAGGTCCTGATGGGGGCGAGGAATGACATGGACGGCCACGAGCTCGCCACCCACGCGCTGCACAGCGGCGGCGCCGGCGTCGGTAGCGGCTTTGCAGGCGGCCACGTCGCCGCGGACGAGGGCGGTCACATAGCCGCCGCCGATCTGTTCGTAAGAAACGAGCTGCACGCGAGCAGCCTTGACCATAGCATCAGCGGCTTCGATGAGACCAACCAGACCACGGGTTTCGATCATGCCAAGAGCGTCCATTGTGAACTCCTTTTAGGATTGTTGTTAGCTTGGTTACCCGGAACGGAACGATCGGGTAACGCGTTACCGTGTTGTGTGCCGTTCCGTTTTATTGCTGTCCTCCGCGGTTCATGCCCAAGCCGACGACACTGATTTTGTAAATGTCGTCGCTGCTGCATCCCCGCGAAAGGTCATGCCAACCGTGCGCAAAGCCCTGGAGCAGGGGGCCGAGGGCCGTCCAGCCGCCGAAGCGCTGCGCGATTTTATAACCGATGTTGCCGGCTTCAAGGGAGGGGAACACGAACACGTTCGCGCTCCCGGCGACCGGGCTTCCCGGCGCCTTGAGCCTGGCGACTTCGGGCTCGACGGCGGCGTCCAGCTGGAGTTCGCCGTCCACGAGCAGATTGGGTTCACGGGTCTTGATTTCCTCAAGAGCCGCGCGCACCTTGTCGACGCGTTCATGCTTGGCGCTGCCCTTCGTGGAGAAGGAAAGCAGGGCCACACGGGCGTCGTCGCCCATGACGCGCTTGTACACTCCGGCGGTGCTGATCGCAATGTCCGCAAGCTGCGCGGAGGTGGGTTCAGGAATGACCGCGCAGTCGGTGAACATGCAGACTTTGTTGTCCTTCAGCATGAAGAAGAAGCTCGACACGGTCTTGCTTCCGGCTGCGGTGCCGATCATGCGCAGGCCGGCGCGGATGACGTCGGCCGTGGAGGACAAGTTCCCGGCAACGCCGATTTCGGCTTCACCGCGGCGAACCATGAGGGCGCCGGCGGCGAGGGGATTCTTGACGGCTTTGACGGCTTCCTCTTCCGAAATGTCCTTGCCCTTGCCCTTTTGGATCGCCATGTACTCCGCGGCGTTGTGCTGAAGCAGGGCCTGGTTGTACGGGTTGACGACCTGAAGGGAAACGCCGGTTTCGCCGCTTTCCTGCAGCGCGGTGCGTACCTTTTCGGGGTCGCCGATGAGGATGGGTTCGACGAGGCCTTCGCGGATCAGCTTGGCGGCGGCGGAAACCACGCGCCGGTCTTCACCGTCGGAGTAGACCACGACACCTTTCCGGGCGCGGCATTTTTCGAGGCAACGTTCGAACACGCTCATTACAGACCAACCTTGCTGATGTCGCGGCCGGATTCGGCAACGACGGTCAGGAGCATGAGGACATAGATGGCGCTGCTCAGGCGGTTCAGGGACGCGAGGATGTCTTCGCGTTCCATGCCGACCTGCACATAGGCCACTTCAACTTCACGGGCCTGGGCGCGCAGCCAGTTGAGCAGCGCGACGTTCGGGCCGAGGGCCACGTCAGGGACAATGTGGCCCTGACCGAGGTACTTCATGGGATCGTGGGAGACGAGGCGGATGGCTTCGGCGTTCATGCCGCACAGGGACTGCGCGGGCACGGCTTCGCCGGAGACTTCGGCCTGAAGGATCTGCCACAGCCACACGTTGATGTCGGAAAGGCCGTTCCTGAGGACGGCGGGGAGCTTGTTGTTGCCGTCGAATCCGGTCTGCACCAGCACCGTGCTGGAAATGAGGGTATCCAGCTTGCCGCGCAGGAAAATGCGCGGGTGGGACTTGGAGACGACCGTATCGGCGTCAAGGTAGGTTCCATCGGGGAACGAGGCCTGTTCGGCAGCCGGAGCGGCCGGGGCGGCGGGAGCCTCTTCCGCAGCGGGGGCCGCGGGTTTGGCTTCCTCGACAGGCGCCGCTTCCACGGTGCACTGACCGGGCAGGATCACGCGGCAGTTGCGGCTGCGCAACAGCTCCGTGGCCGCCGGAGTCAGGCGTTCGCCGGCCTGAAGGCGGAATTCGCCCCCCTGACCCAGCTCGCAACGCTGTCTGACATCTTCTTCGGTAAGAAAGATCATGATTGTTTCCTTCGTTATGGTCTAGGAACGCGGCTAGGCGGCTACCGCGACCGTGGCGCACCGCACGTGCCCGGAAGAGGAGAGTTCCACTTCCGTGCCCGCAGGGATGCTGAACACGTCGCCGTGGGCCGCGCTGAAGGTCGTGCCCTCAATGCTCAGGTTCAAGTCGCCTTCCAGCACGACGAGCACTTCCGTACGCCGGAACGTCCAGGAAAACGAGAGGTTTTCCCAATCCAGATAACCCACGGAGGCGGCATCCCCTTTGGCGGGGGAAAGCACGTCCATGACGGCCACACTGTCCTTCGCCCGGGAGCCTCCCCAATACTGCGCTTTGCTGTCGACGTGGGTGACGCCTCCAGCCTGCCTGACGCCGGGGCGCACCTCTGGAGCCGCACAAGCGCCCATCTCGGCAAGGACGGAAGCGATCAACCGATCGATCAACGCTTCGTCGGCGGTTCCCGCGGGAAGGGCCGACAGAACCCCGCGCCGGATGGCGACGAGGAGGTCATCGGAGCCCTGTTCCGCCGTACTGGGAGCCGCCACGGCCTCGGCGGCCATGGGGTTGCTGCCGGGCGTGAACACGACCGGAGGCACCGGCTGCGCCGCCGGAGCGGCGGACGCGGTCAGGGCCTGCGTCAGCGGAACCAGCACTTCCTGCAACTGCCGGGCGGCGGCCGCAAGCTGATCGGCGGCCAATGCCGGCGTGGGGACGTGTACAGGCTCCCGGCTGGCGGGCACTTCTGCCGGAACCGGCGAGATCGGCGGGATGGCCTCCGCCTCGTGCCCCGCCGAAGCGGAAGATGGGGCGGCGGGCGCTTCCGTCGTCAGGGTTATGCCGTAATGCCGGGCATCGTCCTGAGCCTGCTGGGTGACGATGTCGCCCTTGGCGTAGACGATGACCGACTCGCCGGCTTTCCATGCGAGCCGGACCGTTTCGGCGGTGATGATCTGTTTGGTCATGCCCCAATTCCTTTAGGTGGCGTGCGGCGTATCCTGTGCAGGGCGGCACCGTTTCCCGGAGCCTGCCGGCACGCCTCCGTTACGCGAAACGACTACTTCTTGGCCTTGCCCTTGGGGGCCTCTTCGGCGGCGGGAGCGGCTGCTTCGCCTTTGGCCGCGGCCATGCGGGCCAGCTTTGCGGCCTTGCGGGCGGCCTTTTTCCGCTTGATGTCCTCAAGCATGTCCATGAGGGAGTCGGGTTCCTCAGCGGGGCTGGGGATGATGTTGTAGCCGTTCAGGCCGTTGAGGCTCTGGGCGAGCAGGGCGCCGGTTTCCACGGCGGCCTGGCAAGCGGCCACGTCACCCTTGCAGATGACGCAAACGCGCAGCCCGTCGACCTTGTGCGCAGCGATGATTTCCACTTCGGCGGCCTTGGCCATGGCGTCGGCCACCTGAATGGCGATGACGAGGCCGGCGGTTTCGACGAAGCCGAGGGAAGGTTTATATTCCAAACTCATAGGTTACTCCTGACTGCCTTAGGCAATCTGCTCGAAGACGGTTTCAGCCGGGCTCGGGATGACGACCTTGCTCACGAGGAGTCCGCTTTCGGCGGCGGCCGTGGAGCCGGCTTCGACGGCGGCGTTGACTGCGGCCACGTCGCCGGTCATGAGGGCATAGCCCTTGCCGCCGAGTCCGAGGGCCACGCGGACGTCAAGGAGCTGCACGTCGGCAGCCTTGACGGCGGCATCGGACGCCACCACGATGGAGGCGGCGGAGAAGGTTTCGATGATGCCGAGCGCGCCGCGTTCCGTGATGCCCGTGGCGCCGGCGAGGGCGCCGATCACATCCCGGTGGATGTTGGGGATGATGAACCAGTCCACCAGCGCATCGGCATGGGTTTCGCGTCCGGCGTTCACGGAAGCGGATACGGCAGCCACGTCGCCGGTCACGGCGGCCACGAACTTGCCGGGGCAAATCGTCTTGAAGAACAGCGGATCGACCTGAGCGGTTTTCACCATCTGGTCAGCCGCGTCGATACCAGCGGCAATGCTGTTGAATTCCACCATTCCTACGGCTGTGTATGATTCAGACACAGGGCCTCTCCTTTTTTGTCAGGGGGCGGGCCGGCCGCCCCTTTCCGTATCGTGTTGCAGGCTACTTGCCGATGACGACGGCGCCGTCGACGCTCTTGACCACGCCGTCCATGCTGGCGTGAATGCGGGCGCCGAGACCCTGTTCGGGGATTTCACCAATGACATCGCCGCACTTGACGCGATCGCCGGCCTTCACCACGGCCTGAGCCGGAGCGCCGATGTGCTGCCGCAGCGGGATACGCACTTCAGCCGGGGAGAGCGAGCCCAGATCGTTGGTGGGCAGCTCCATGTAGCGGCTGATGCCGATTTTGTTGACCAGGCGGGGCACGGGCACCCGGCGGAATTCACGCCACTGGGTATAGGCTTCGTTCACGTCGCGGCTGCCTTCATACTTCATCCCGGCCGCGCGCAGCTCATTCTTGATGGCCTGATTGATGCGGCGGGGGGACAGGCCCATAGGACAGGCCACATGCTCGCACACGCCGCAGTCGCAGCAGAGGAGCGCGAGCCTGCCGGCTTCGGAGGTCAGCTCGGCGTTGCTGCCGAAGGCGCGCATGACGCGATGCGTTTCAAAGGGATGGCCGAGGAGATGGCGGGGGCACAGCTCGGAACAGCTGCGGCACTGGATACAGGCCGAAGCCGCGCGGCGACGCATGAAATTGAGGGGCGTGGTCGCGTTCCGGTGCAGGTAGTGCCCGCGGGGCAGGATGATGAGACCGCCGGAGGTCTTGGTGACCACTTCCTTGGCGAAGGCGTCGGCGCTGTCCACCATGCGGCCCATCATGGGGCCGCCGAGAACGAACACGGGATCGCTCACGGTGGGGCCGCCCGCGGCCTCAAGGCAGGCGGAAAGCGGAGTGCCGATCGGCACGCAGACGATGCCGGGCTTCTTCACTTCGCCGGTGACGGTCAAAAATTTGTGCGTGACGGGCTTGCCGTCAAGGGCGTGGGCCACGGACACGAGCGTGCCGACGTTGGCGACCACCGCGCCCACCATGAGGGGCAGGCCCAGCGGGGGAACGGAACGGCCCGTCACTTCGCGGACGAGGGTCTGTTCGTCCCCGGCGGGGTAGAAGTTGGGGAGCAGCGCCAGCTCGATGGGCCGATTGCCGATGGCATCGGTCAGGATCTTGGTGGCTTCCTTATATTTTTTCTTCAATGCGATGACGCCGCGCTTGGCACCGGTGGCCTGCATCAGCTCGCTGAACGCCCGGACGATGTCGTTGGCGTGGTGAAGCATGTGATGCTGGTCGGTGTGCAGAAGGGGCTCGCATTCGCAGCCGTTGGCGATAACCGTGTCGGCGTCGGCGGCGTACTTGACGTGCGCCGGAAAACCAGCTCCACCTTCACCAACGATACCGGCCGCTTTCACCGCCGCTATGAACGCCTGTTTATCCATGCTATCCTCTCGTTACCCAAAACAGTTCGGCAGGCCGCGGCGCGTTTCCGCACCACGGCACTGCCCGGAATCTCAATTCACCGCAAAAGCCTAGCGTCCCATCGGGGCGAAGGGCTGGAACGGCAGCGGGAACTTGGCGTTGTTGAAGCCGTTGGGGGCCATGGGCTTCGTGGTGTTGAGGGAAACGCCCTTGTCGAGGCCGAGGATCTTCGCGGCGGTCTTGTACATGACCTTTTCGCGGACTTCTTCGCTGATGTTGAGCTTCTTGTAGATCTCGATGGCGTCGGCCTGTTCGATGAACGGGTGCGCGGAAGCGAAGATGACCTTGTCGCCGATCATCTTGTTCAGGGCGTCGACATATACGTCGGCCATGGGAGCCAGTTCGTATTCGGACAGGTCCATGTAGACGTTGGCGTTGCGCATGCAGGCGAAAATGGCTTCGTTGACGAAGGGATAGCCGCCGTGGCTCATGATCAGGATCAGTTCGGGGAAGTCGCGGGCGACGACGTCGATCTGACGGGGATCAATGTAGTCCATGATGGCGCGGGGAACCTGGGCGGGCGGGGCGGTGGTCACGAAGACCGGCACGCCGAGCTCCACGCACTTGGCGTAGATGGGATAGTAGCGGGCGTCGCTCGGCGGGCAGTGGGCGAGGTACGGGTCGGTGGCGATGCCGCGCATGCCGAGATCCTTGATCACGTGTTCGACTTCGCGAACGGCGTCCATTCCCTTGTGGGGGTCGATGCCCCAGAAGCCGAGAAATTTGTTGGGGTAGGCGCGGCAGAATTCAAGGATGCTGTTGTTGTTCGCGGGGAAACCGTAGGTGGTTTCGCAGTCGCGGCCGGAAACGACGCACAGCTCAACGCCGCGGCGATCCAGGTCGGCCACGATTTCGGGCAGCGACTGGGGGACGCGCTTGTCGAAGCCGATGGCTTCGCAGGTGGCTTTGAACATCGAGCTGTTCTTGATGCCGTTGATGATTTCCGGCGTGTTCGGGCGGAAGCGGAAGTCGATTATTTTCATCAGTTGACTCTCCTGGCTTGGTGCACAAAAAGATTTGTGAGCATTAGAGCAAATGCCGTTCCAGTTTTGCACAGACAAGGAGATTCCCCAACGACAGCAAGGAAATGGGGGCTAACAAAAAACATTCCTGTTTAGATGCAGGTAAGGATTGTTTTTTGTTGGAACCTATGCAACAGGCTGGAATACAAACTTTTTGTCCGCGTTATCGCCTTAAGGCCACAGCATTGCATGGTGCATAAATGCACCGTCGTTGCAAAAGTGCGACCAAGTCGATGCGCATGCGCCACCGGTTTTTTCAGTTGGTGCGTTTTTGCATCATCTGACTTGTGAATAAAAACGCAATCGGATCGCTCCTTGTGTCGATCCGCAGCACAAGGGCCTTTATGCCATGATTGCACCGGTGAAGCAAGGGGAATCCATATCTAGTGAGCGTTACAAGGAAAAACCAAAAGGCAGAAAACGGGTGATGCCGCGCAGGGAGTGCGCAGCCAGATGGGGCCGGGAAGGTGCGGGCGGGGACGATAGGCCGGGAGGGGGCAGACAGGGCGGCGGGAAGCGCAGCCAAAAGGGGCCAGCCATCGCCGCCGGCCCCTTCGC
Source organism: Bilophila sp. (assembly GCF_057864385.1). Classification (NCBI taxonomy): domain Bacteria; kingdom Pseudomonadati; phylum Thermodesulfobacteriota; class Desulfovibrionia; order Desulfovibrionales; family Desulfovibrionaceae; genus Bilophila; species Bilophila sp. The sequence continues at coordinate 113,693 of NZ_DBMAFI010000001.1, forward strand.
AGCGGCTACAGGACTTCCAGCGTGTACTGGTCGTTGGTGAACACGCAGAGCTCGGAGGCTATCTTCATGCTTTCCAGCGCGATGTGCTCGGCATCGAGATCGCTGTGGCGGACGAGGGCACGGGCGGCGGAGAGGGCGTAGGGGCCGCCGCTGCCGATGGAAGCAATGCCGTCGTCAGGCTCGATCACGTCGCCGGTTCCGGTGAGCACGAGCGTGTGATCCTTGTCGGCCACAAGGAGCATGGCCTCCAGCTTGCGGAGGAACTTGTCGCTCCGCCAGTCTTTGGCGAGTTCCACGGCGGCGCGGATCAGGTTGCCGCCGGTTTGTTCAAGGTGGGCGTCAAAGCGCTCGAACAGGGTAAAGGCGTCCGCCGTGGCCCCGGCGAACCCGGCGACGATTTGATCTTTATACATCCGCCGGACTTTCTTGGCGGTGTGTTTCATGACGATGCTCTGGCCCATGGTCACCTGCCCGTCGCCGATGAGGGCGACGTGGCCCTTGTGGCGCACGGCGAGGATGGTGGTTCCGCGAAGTTCCATGAATGATCCTTTGTTCTCTGTAATGGGGTGGGGAAGCTATCCTTCCAGAATAACCACGGCGGCGGCATTGTCACGGGTATGGGTGAGCGTGAGGTGCAGCTTTTTTGCGCCGAGGGCATCGGCCTTTTCCCTGGCCTTCCCGGACAGGACAAGCTCAGGCTTGCCGGAGGGCAGCGAACGCACGGCCACGTCACGGGGGCCTATGCCTTCGGCGAAGCCCGTGCCCAGCGCCTTGACCGCGGCCTCCTTGGCGGCGAACCGCGCGGCCACATAGGAAACGGTACGCGCGGACGGGGAGGCGGGATCGCCGGGGACGGCGCTCCGTTCGTCGTCCGCCATGATGCGGTTGAGGAAATGTTCCCCGAAACGGTGCAGTGAACGTTCCACGCGGGAAAGTTCGATCAAGTCCAGTCCAATGCCGATGATTGCCATATGCGTCCCCTCAGGCGGCAGGTTGCCGCCAGCGCGGGACGATGTCAAGTTGACGCTGTGCCGCCGGATGGTTACACGTTGGAAAAATGACGGGCCCCGCTTCCGTATCCTGCCGTACCCCCACCGCGCCCGGCGTCCCGTCCGTACTGTTTTGATAAGGAGCATCTATGCGCATATGCATTGTCGGCACCGGCTACGTCGGTCTTGTAAGCGCGGCGTGTTTCGCCGAAATGGGCAATGATGTCCGCTGCGTGGACGTCAACCCGGAAGTCGTGGCCCTGCTCGACAGCGGGCGTATCCATATTTTTGAGCCCGGCCTCGAAGACCTTGTCAGCCGCAACCGGCAGGAAGGCCGCCTGCGGTTTACGACCAGCCTTGCAGAGGGCTTGGACGGCGCCGAGTTCGCCTTCATCACCGTAGGCACGCCTTCGCGTCCCGACGGCTCCTGCGATCTTTCCTATGTGGAAGGCGTGGCCCGGCAGATCGGCGAGCAGATGCGGGGGCCGCTTATTGTCGTGGACAAGTCCACAGTGCCCGTCGGAACCGCCGACCGCGTCCGCGAGCTCGTCGCCGCCGCCCTTGCCGCCCGTGGCGAGGAGATTGCCTTCGATGTGGTGTCGAACCCCGAATTCCTCAAGGAAGGCGACGCGGTTTCGGACTTCATGAAGCCTGACCGGGTTATCGTCGGCACGTCTTCTGAAGAGACCGCCGCCGCGATGCGGGAGCTTTACTCCCCCTTTGCCCGGAGCCGTGAAAAGCTCATCGTCATGGGCGTCCGCAGCGCCGAGATGACCAAATACGCGGCCAACTGCATGTTGGCGACCAAGATTTCCTTCATCAACGAGATTGCCACGCTGTGCGAGAAGGTCGGCGCGGATGTGCGCGATGTGCGCACGGGCATCGGTTCGGATCACCGCATCGGCTACCAGTTCATCTATCCCGGCATCGGCTACGGCGGCTCGTGCTTCCCCAAGGACGTGAAGGCGCTCATCCACACCGCCCATGAAGCGGGTATGCGCCCTGAACTTCTGGAAGCGGTCGAAGGCGTGAACGCCCGTCAGAAGCGCTCCATGGCGTTCCGGGTGGCGGAGTATTTCGAGCCGCAGGGCGGCGTGTTCGGCAAGGTGCTCGCCCTGTGGGGGCTTGCTTTCAAGGCCAACACCGACGACATGCGCGAATCCCCTGCGCTTTCCATCATTGAGGAACTGACCTCGCGCGGCATGCGCATCCGGGCCTATGATCCCATTGCCGGCTCCAACGCCCGCAAGCTGTTGGCGGATAACCCTCTGGTTTTCATCGAGGATAATCAATACGCCGTCTGCGAAGGTTCCGACGCCCTGCTCGTAGCCACCGAGTGGAACCAGTTCCGCAATCCCGATTTTGATCGCATAAAGGAATCCCTCGTCGCCCCCGTCCTTTTTGACGGGCGTAACCTTTATTCTCCCTCGGCACTCGGCAAGCGCGGCTTCGCGTATTTCTGCGTGGGCAAGAAATAGGAAAGAGGTGAGGGATGTGAAGGCTGGGGGAGGGAGCCCTTCGGAGAAGGGCTTCCCAGCTCTGCCGCCGATGCCCGTACTCCTCGAAGGTTTGCCGACGGGCACGGCCCAAATGCCGCCATCCGTCGCCCTCCCCTCTCTCCGCTCCCTCCCAAGGCTTTTGACAGGCGGGGAGGCCGTGCGGCGGGAATTCGTTCCGCGTTTAGGTTGTCAGGGATGATGGCCTTTTTGAAAGAACGTCCGTTGAGAGATAAGAAAGCCGACTGGGAACTATTCAGTCGGCTTTCTTTGTTTTTTGATTTGGTTCTGCTATAGTATATGGTTGTTTTATTTCAACAGTATGCTAAAAATAGAGAGTTTTTCTCCAAATTTTCCGCTGGCGGGTCCATGATTGGGGCATTTTATTGGTTATTCCTTTGGCATTTCAAGAAATGAAGCATCAACCGCTTCCTATGAGACAGCCTTTGGTTTTTTGAAAGACCGCTCCCTTTGCCTCCGGGGAAAAATGACGAGAGGGATTCGATAAAGTCAAAAGTCTTTGAAGGGGTGGGGGAGGTTTGGAGGGGGCGGGGAAACTTTCTCCAGAAAGTTTCCCCGCCCCCTCCAATCTTTTTCCTTCCCTACATCAGCCGCCGCACTTGGTGTAGGCGCAGTTGGGGCAGCGATGGCAGCCTTCCTGAAAAATGAGCTCGCCGCCGCAGTCGGGGCAAAGCTGGCGGTCGAAGGCCGAAACGGTGTGCGTGGGCACGGGGTTCCTGCCCTTGAGATAACGGTTTTCGAGTACCCATGCGATGGCGTCGGGAATCGAGAGCAGAAGCCCCTTCTTCTGCAATATGGGATGCTCGCCGCCGATCCCTTTGAGCTGGCCCACCACGTCGGCAACGTCGATGCCGGATCGGAAGGCCAGAGAGACGAGCCGCCCGATGGCCTCGGCCTTGGCGGTCACGGAATGCCCTGACTTGCCGATGGTCGCGAAAATCTCGAAGGGCTTGCCGTCCACCTCGTTCACCGTGAGATACATGCCGCCGAGCCCGGTCTGCACCTTTTGCGTGAACCCGGTTACGAAGTCGGGGCGCTTGCGCACGCGCACTTGCGGCTCTTCTGTCGGCTTTGCTGTTGCGGGGGCGCTCGTGGTCAGCACCTGCGTGGACTTGCTGCCGTCGCGGTAGACCGTCACGCCCTTGCAGCCTTCTTCATAGGCCATCCAGTAAATAGCGAAAATGTCGTCGCGCGTAGCCGAGTTGGGCAGGTTTACGGTCTTGGACACGGCGTTGTCCGTGTGGCGCTGGAAAGCCGCCTGCATACGGAGATGCCACTCGGGCGCGATGTCCATCGCGGTCACGAATACCCGGCGCAGCTCTTCGGGAAGCTGGTCGAGGCTCTGGATGGATCCAAGCTCCGCCACGCCTTCCAGAAGCGGCTGGCTGTAGCAGTCGATTTCGCGCAAGGCTTCCTCGAAGTGCGGGTTCACTTCCACAAGGCGTTCGCCGTCCATGACGTTGCGGGCGAAGCTCAGGGCGAACAGCGGTTCCACGCCGGACGAGCAGCCCGCGAGGATCGACAGCGTGCCCGTGGGCGCGATGGTCGTGATGGTCGCATTGCGCAGGGGCGGGATGCCCTTGGTGGGGTAGACGGACGTTTCGTAGGCCGGGAAGGGCCCGCGTTCCGCCGCGAGCTGGATGGAAGCCGCCCGGCCGCGCGTTTCGATGAAATCCATGATCCGCTCGGCCAGCGTGATGGCGTCCGCGGAATCGTAGGGGATGCGGAGCTGGTACAGGAGATCGGCCCAGCCCATGACCCCAAGGCCGATCTTGCGGTTGCGGCGCACCTGTTCGGCAATGCGTTCGAGGGGGAATTGCGAGGCGTCCACCACGTTGTCGAGGAAACGGACGGCAAGCGCGATAGTCCTTTCGAGCCCCGCCCAGTCGATGCCCCGGTCGGCGGGGTTGGTTTCGTCGAGATGCCCCGGCACGAAGAAGCTGGAAAGGTTCAGCGAGCCGAGGTTGCAGGCTTCATAGGGCAGGAGGGGCTGTTCGCCGCAGGGGTTGGTGCTTTCGATCTCGCCCTGCGCCGGAGTGGGGTTGTCGCGGTTGATCCGGTCAAGGAAGATGATGCCGGGATCGCCGCTTTGCCACGCCTTGTCCACAAGCAGGTTGAACACTTCGCGGGCGTTGAGGCGTCCTTGCTCCTTGCCGCTGGCGGGGTTGACGAGGGGGTAGTCCCGATCCTGCTCCACGGCCTGCATGAAGGCTTCGGTAATGCCTACGGAGAGGTTGAAGTTGTTGAATTCGCCATCCTGCTCCTTGGCCCGGATGAATTCGAGGATATCCGGGTGATCGATGCGCAGGATGCCCATGTTCGCGCCGCGCCGGGTGCCGCCCTGCTTGATCTGCTCGGTGGCGGTATTGAAGATGCGCAGGAAGGACACCGGGCCGGAGGCCACGCCGCCGGTCGTGCCCACGCGGGAGTTCTTGGGCCGCAGGCGGGAAAAGGAGAAGCCCGTGCCGCCGCCGGACTTGTGGATCATGGCGGCGAATTTTACGGCGTCGAAAATTTCTTCGATGGAGTCGCCGACGGGGAGCACAAAGCAGGCCGAAAGCTGGCCGAGCTCGGAGCCCGCGTTCATCAGCGTGGGCGAATTGGGCAGGAAGCGCCAATCGGTCATCATATCGTAGAACGCGCGGGCCAGCGCGTCGGGCTTCCACGGGGACTGTCCGTATTTGGCTTCTTCTTGCGGCTACGGAGGAAGCCACGCGCCAGAAGAGCTCGGTCGCGTCCTCGACGCATCGGCCGTTCTCGTCCTTGCGGTAATAGCGCTTGGAAAGGACTTTTTCCGCATTGGGATTGACGACGGGGGGAGTGAGATTGAGAGGCTTGTTCATCATGATGACACCAGCATTGTTTTGGGGCTTAACAGGTTCTCCACGATACGCGGGAGGGAAGGAAAAGGCTATCGCAGAAAATGAGGCCGGGACGGGAACTGCCGGGCATTTTTGGAAAAATCGGCAGGAGAAAGATTTTTATGGAAGGCTCTGCCAGAGTATGTGGCTGTTTGTGTTTGGCTCTGTCATCGTACATGGTCGTTTTGTCTTGGCAATATACTAAAAATCTATTCTTTTTGGCTCTGTCATAGTACTTGGTTGTTTTATTTTAGCAATATACTGAAAATATATGCTCTTTCTCCAAGTTTTCCGCTGGTGGGCTCTGTGATTGGGGGATTTTATTGGTTATTTCTTTGGAATTTCAAGGAAATAAAGCATCAACCGTTTCCTACGGCACAGCCTTATGGAAAAACGCTATGTCAGATTCCCATCTTCCATAACGCGAAAAGCCCCCTGAGGCGACCCTCAGGGGGTGGAAGCGAGAAGTTGTTGACGGGAAGGGCTATTCGGCCGGAGCGTAGTAGCAACGCTTCGGGGACATGATCTTGCCCGACTTTTTCAGTTCGTCGATGGCCTTGGACACTTCTTTGGAATCGACGTCAAGGGCTTTGGCGACATCGCCGGGACGGACGGGCTTGCCCGCATCCTGCATGGCCTTGAGAACCTGTTCCGCTGTAACTGCCATAATGAACCTCCATGAAGCGGCTCTGCCGCCCGTATTTTTCTTAGGAACAATTCCTGATAATCAAAATTCCCTGTCCCTGTCAAGGATTTTATGTACCCGACGCCGGAGAAGCGGGGCGGCAATCATCTGGATTTTTGCGGGAAAAGGCGCTACGTTCCGAGGAAAAGGACAGCGGTATGAAATATCTCATCATGGAAGATTTTGCGGGCCAGCCGGTCAGCTTCGTGTTCCCCAGCCGCGTGGATCACGGCGACATGCGCGAGCAGCTCCCCTATGGGCGGGTGCTGGGGGCCGGTTATGTGGAGTTGCGCGACGGCGCGTTTCATTGCCACGGCGGATACGCCGAACTGGATATTGTGGCCCGTCCTGAGGATGAGGCCATTTTGATGAACGCTTTCCAGAAAGCCGACTAGGGCTTGCCTCCGGCAGGGCTGTGTGTCCCCGGAATTTTCCTAAAAAGCTCTTTCGGCGGCAAACAAGCGGATGCGGCCTGTCCCAGCCCTCGGAGATCCCATGCCTGAATTGCCCGAAGTCGAAACCATCGCCCGTACCCTCGCTCCGCAAGTCGAGGGGCGGCGCATTGTGGCTTGCGAGCTGCTCAATCCTTCCACCTTTGAGGGGACGATTCCGCTCGGCAAGGTCGTGGGCGGCGTCATCGGCCGTCCGGGACGCCGCGGCAAGCTGTTGCTGCTGCCCCTTGCATTCGGTTCGGAACCGTTGCCTTCTGTAGACGGGGCGTGTCCGTCCGGTTCGCTGGCCCGGTGCCTTGCCTGCGGGGATGAACGCATCACCGGGCTTGGCTTCCACCTTAAAATGACGGGCCGCCTGTTCGTGTATCCTGCGGGTACGCCCCCGGAAAAACATACCCGGCTCCTTTTCGATCTCGACGACGGCTCGCGTCTTTTTTTCGATGACGCACGCAAGTTTGGCTACGTGCGGGTGCTTTCGCCCGCTGCGGTTGCGTGCTGGCCTTTCTGGAACAGCCTTGGCCCGGAGCCGTTGGAGATGGACGCCGATGCCTTCGCAGCCCGTTTTGCCGGGCGGCGGGGCAAGATCAAGGCCCTGCTCCTTGATCAGACCGTGCTGGCGGGGTGCGGGAATATTTACGCGGACGAAAGCCTGTTCCGCGCGGGCATCCGGCCCGATGCACAGAACGTGTCCGCCGACCGCCTGAAGCGGCTTCACGCGGCCTTGCGGGAAGTCCTGCTCGAATCCATTGACGCGTGCGGCAGCTCCATCCGGGATTACCGTACGGCGCGGGGCGACGCCGGGGCTTTTCAGAACGCCTTCCGTGTCTACGGGCGTTCCGGCGAGGCCTGCGTTGAGTGCGGGGTTCCTCTGGAAAGCTGCCGCATCGCGGGGCGGGCCACCGTTTTTTGCCCGAACTGTCAGCTTGCCTGACATTCGTTCATACAACCCTTTTACTAGACCGCAAGGATTGAAGAATGCAGAAGACGATCTGCCTGTTGCCGGGTGACGGCATTGGCCCTGAGATTGTTGCCGAAGCCGTGAAAGTGCTTCGCGCCGTGGAAAAGAAATTTGGTCATTCGTTCACCATGACGGAAGCCCTGCTCGGCGGCGCGGCCATCGACGCCGTGGGCGTGCCGTTGCCCGACGCCACCGTGGAGGCCTGCAAAGCCGCCGATGCGGTGTTCCTCGGCGCGGTGGGCGGCCCCAAGTGGGATACCATCGATCCCGCCATCCGTCCCGAACGCGGCCTGCTCGGTATCCGCAAGGCCCTCGGCCTGTTCGCCAACCTGCGTCCCGCGACCCTGTTCCCCGAACTTGCCGGCGCGTGCCTGCTGCGTCCCGACATCTCCGCCAAGGGCCTTGATCTCATCGTCGTGCGCGAACTGACGGGCGGCATCTATTTCGGCCAGCCCGCCGGGACCGAAGTGCGCGACGGCCTGCGCACCGGCTTCAACACCATGATTTACAATGAAGAGGAAATCGCCCGTATCGGCCGGGTGGCCTTCTCCACGGCCCGCAAGCGCCGTAAGAAGGTGTGCTCCGTGGACAAGGCCAACGTGCTTGCCGTGTCCCGCGTGTGGCGCGAAGTGATGATCGAAGTGGGCAAGGAGTTCCCCGACGTAGAGCTGACCCATCTCTATGTGGACAATGCCGCCATGCAGTTGGTGCGCGATCCTTCGCAGTTCGACGTCATCGTGACCGGCAACCTCTTCGGTGACATCCTCTCCGACGAGGCCTCCGTCATCACCGGCTCCATCGGGATGCTGCCTTCCGCTTCTCTCGGCACGGGCAACCCCGGCCTGTTCGAGCCCATCCACGGCTCCGCGCCCGACATCGCCGGGCAGGGCAAGGCCAATCCGCTGGCGACGATCCTGTCCGCCGCGATGATGCTCCGCCTTGCCTTCGACATGGACGCCGAAGCCGCCGCCATTGAAAGTGCCGTGCACAAGGTGCTCAGCGACGGTTTCCGTACCGGCGACATCATGGAAGCCGGGAAGGTGCAGCTTTCCACCGCCGCTATGGGCGACAAGGTTATTGAAAATCTGTAGGGGATAGGGAAAATTGGGGGAGGGGAGAGGGAACCTTTCTGGAGAAAGGTTCCCTCTCCCCTCCCCCAAGCCCCCTCCTCTCTCCCTCCCAAGACTTTTGACTTTATTGAATCCCTGCTGGCGTTTTTCCCTGATATGAAGGAGGAGAACGCTTATTTTTTGGGCTGTGTTACAGGAAACGGCTGATGCTTTTTTCCTTGAAATTCCAAAGGAAAAACCCGCAAAATGCCTTAGCCTTGGATTCCGCCAAGGGGAAAACTGGATAAAAGGCTGTATTTTTCACCGCGTTGCGGAGGTGAAACAGCCACATGCTATGACGGAGCCTTTTCGGACGGGCTCTAAAACTCTGGTGTTTTCTTCGGCTTTATGGTTTTTCTGGGAGGAATTTCAAGTGTGGAAGAGGGTGGAGTGTTCCCTCTGTACGCACTGGGATAAGCGCATAACTAAAATGGCGGGAATCATAGTTAGCGGTTCCTTCTGCGCGCAGGGATAAATGCGAGTCCACCCCACCGTATTGTGCATGCTGGAGTTCCTCCTACGTACGCGGGGATGAGCGTTCTGGGCGCTGGGCCACCGGGCCGGGCTGGTGTTCCCTCTACGCGCGCGGGGATAAGCCCTGCTTCAGGACTCCAACGCGGACATTGAGGCCGTTCCCTCTACGCGCGCGGGGATAAGCCCCGGAACCGTTCCGGGCCAAATTGGAGAAAGGTGTTCCCTCTACGCGCGCGGGGATAAGTGACACAGGAGCATAAGACGCCATAGAGGGCTGCAGTTCCCTCTATGCGCATGGGGATAAGTGGTTTGGGGTTGGGCACAGGGTGTTTTCGTAACGCTCTGTTATAGTTTGTGGTTGTTTCATCTCCACAGTGCGGTGAAAATACAGCCTTTTTATCCAGTTTTCCTCTTGGCGGGAGCTACGGATAAGGCATTTTGTCGGTTATCCCTTTGGAGCTTGAAGAAAAAAAGCATCAACCATTTTCTACAACACAGCCTTTCGTAATTGTCGGAGGCGGCATTCATGACGGATTTTTTGAGTTCACCGGTGGGGATGGCTCTGCTTGCGGGGTACTGTACATGGGCGTTTACCGCATTCGGGGCGGGCATGGTCTACACCGCGAAATCGTTTTCCCGCCGGACACTTGATGTGATGCTCGGTTTCGCGGCGGGTGTGATGGTCGCGGCCTCCTACTGGTCGCTGCTCGCCCCCGCTCTGGAGATGAGTTCCCATCTCGGCCGGTTGGCCTGTATTCCCGTGGCGCTGGGCTTTCTTGCCGGGGCGGGGGTATTGCGTCTGGTCGACTTCATCCTGCCGCACATCCATCCTACGGAAAACGTCCCCGACGGCCCGCCTTCAAAGTTGCCCCGCAGCGCCTTGCTCGTGTTTGCCATTACCTTGCACAATATTCCAGAAGGGCTCGCCGTGGGCGTAGCGTTTGGGGCGGCGGCCTCCGGCGCTCCCGAAGCCAGCATTGCCGGGGCGATGACCTTGATGTTCGGCATGGGGCTGCAAAACATACCTGAAGGCGTGGCCGTATCCGTGCCTCTGCTTCGGGAGGGCTTTTCCAAAAATCGCGCCTTCTTCTTTGGGCAGTTTTCCGGCATCGTCGAACCTATAGCCGCTGTTTTCGGGGCGCTGGTCGTGGGTATCGCCCAGCCTATTCTGCCCTTTGCGCTGGCTTTTGCTGCTGGGGCCATGATTTTTGTGGTCGTCGAAGAAGTGATCCCCGAATCCCATGCCTCCGGGCACGGGGACGCGGCCAGTCTCGGCGTCATCATTGGGTTTGTGGTGATGATGTGCCTTGATGTGGCGCTGGCTTAGATGGTTGATTGGGGAGGGGAAGGGGCCCCTTTCTGAAGAAAGGGGCCCCTTCCCCTCCCCAAACCCCTCCCTTTCCCCTCCAAAGACTTTTGACTGGTGGGGAGGCCGCGCGAAGGGAGTTCGTTCCCTCTTTGGTTCGCTCTTGGTAAGAAAAGGCTGTGTTATAGAAAATGGTTGATGCTTTTTTCCTTGAAGTTCCAAAGGGATAATCGGCAAAATGCCTTGGCCGTGGATCCCGCCAAGGGGAAAACCGGATAAAAAGGCTGTATTTTCACCGCACTGTGGAGATGAAAACCACAAACTATAACAGAGCCTAAGAAAAACAGCCTGAACGGAGTTCGTTCAGGCTGTTTCTTTAGTCTGCGGAATGACTTTCAAGAGGGATTCGATAACGTCGAAAACCTTTGAAGAGCGCGGTGGCAGTTTGGAGGGGGCGGGAGAAACTTTCTTTAGACAGTTCCTCCCGCCCCCTCCAAAGAGCTTTATGACGCCCTGAAATTACTGTTCGGAGTTCATAGCGGCCTTGAACTTGCGCGAGATGCGGAAGGCAAGCACATCGTGGGCGTCAAGGGTGATTTCTTCGCCGGTCTGGGGGTTGCGGCCCTTGCGGTTCTTCTTGGTGAAGGCTTCAAACTTGCCGAAACCGCTCAGCAGCATTTCCTTCTCCTCTTTGAGGGCTTTCTTCATGATTCCGAGCATGGCGTCCAGCACCTTCTTGGCGTGCTGCTGTTTCATGTCGGACTGGGCGCAAATCGACTTGGCGATATCTGCTTTGGTGACGGTTTTGCTCATGGTTTCTTCTCCGGGATCTCGCTGTGCTAGCGACATATTTTGGTGCGGCCCGTCCGGTACATACCGTTTGCGAGGACGGCGGAATAGGCGCTGTGGAAGAACAGCGGTCGTGTGCCGCACTGTTTTGAGACTATGCCCTATCTGAGTTCGTATTTCAATTCCCCTTTTTCGCTATCGCCATAAAATGACGCTTTTTTTTGTCCAATGCGTGGAAAAATCCCTGCGCTGGGGGAATATATTTTTTTATTTATTTGTGAAAGATGTATTATTTGATATTATTACTTAATACATTGATTTTATTAATAAAATTATCGTATTAAAAGAGTGTGGCCGTTGATGTCCAATGGGTTTGTTCTGGTGTAATGACAAGTATTTTAAAAAAAACTAACAGGATATAGAGTTAACATTTGTTATTTATTGTGAAAAAAAGAATTATTATTCCGTACAGAATGAAGAAATAAAACCAAAAAGAAAAATCGTCACATCTTTTCTGTAAGTTCCATTTTTAGAGGAAAAATGGCCTTATGAGGAATTGTAGAGGCGTTTTTCCACGTTTCCGCAACAGGGCCACTGTCTTTCTGGATGGCTCTGGCGTAGGGGGAATTGCTTTATCGTCACCGCATAGTGACAATACAACCTTTTTCCTCAGCCTTTCCGTGGGCTGATTTCATGATTGAAGTGTTTTCCTCGTTATCCATTGGCTCTGTTATAGTTTGTGGTTGTTTCGTCTCCACAGTGAGGTGAAACTACAACCTCTTTCTCCGGTTTTCCCCTTGGCGGGATCCATAGCCAAGGGGAAAACTGGAGAAAAAGGCTGTATGTCCATCGCACTGTGGAGGTGAAACAACCGTTATAACAGAGCCTTTCAAAAATAAAACATCAATTGCTCACTGTGACGGAATCTTCGTATTCATCTCGTGTTCGCCATTTGGGATGTTCCCAGACAGGGCATCCAGGGGGGAACATGGTTCCTCCGTGAAATGCTTTCAGCCGTGAAGTGTTTTCAGCTCGTTAAATCCGCACAGCGTCCATAGCGCCGGGTAGAGCAAGGTACAAAACAAACAATGCTCAAACGGAAGAGCCCATTCCTACAAAGCAAGACCGGCCGGGATGAGGGATTCGATAAAGGCGAAAGTCTTGGAAGGGAGAGAGGAGGGGGCGTGGGGGAGGGGAGAGGGAAACTTTCTCCAGAAAGTTTCCCTCTCCCCTCCCCCACATTCAACACTCTACGGAAACTAATCCCATTCGCGCTTGTCTTCGATGGGCTTGATCTGCGGGGGCAGCGTGCCGGGGGCAAGCACCTTGAGTTCCGGGCGCAGCTTGATGCGCTCGCGGAAGAGGTGCAGCAGCTCGTCTTCCTGATGGAAGTTGCTGGCTTCCACATAAAGGATCATCTCGTCGATGCCGCCGGGGTTGATGACCTCGATCTGCCAACGCTTGATGTCCTCGAAGCGGGCCATGACCTGCTCCACCTGATGGGGGTAGACGAACATGCCCTTGATGCGGGCGGTGGTGTCCACGCGGCCCACGATGCTGCCGAGGCGCGGGCTGGTACGCCCGCAGGCGCAGGGGGCGCGGTCTATGTAGGAGAGGTCGCCCGTGGCGAGGCGGATGAGCGGGTACGTCTTGTTGAACGAGGTCACGACGATTTCGCCCACTTCGCCGTCCTTCAGCGGGATGCCGGTGTCGGGATGGCAGATTTCCACGTAGCAGCGGTTCGAGATGTGCAGGCCGGTCTTGTGGAAGCACTCGTAGCCGATACAGCCCACGTCTGCCGTGCCGTAACCTTGGCGCAGGATGATGTCGAACTTCTTTTCGAGCTGGTTGCGCATCTTTTCGGAGAGGCGTTCGCCGGTGACGAAAGCCACTTCCTGAAAGAGATCCTTACGCAGGTTGATGCCCTTTTCCTCGGCTTTCTGGGCGAGGTGCATCAGGTAGCTCGCCGTGCCCACGTAGCCGGATACGCGCAGCTTCTGCATGATGTCGAGCTGGGTGCCGGGATCGGTCGGGCCCGCCGGGATGGAGGCGCAGCCGAGGTTGCGCAGGGGCTCTTCAAACATCAGCCCCGCCGGGGACAGGTGGTAGTTGAAGGTCACCTGAACCACGTCGCCGGGACGGAAGCCCACGGAATAAAAGGCTTCGGTGTATCCCCAGTAGTCGTCCATGCGGTCTTCCGGGTCGAAGATGGGGCCGGGCGAAAGGAAGATGCGCTTCAGTTCGCCTATGTCCTTGGTCAGCAGGCCGCCGAGACGGGGGCCGATGGACTGGAGGAAGATGAGCTCTTTCTTCTTCAGCAGCGGGATGTGCTTGATGTCGGAAAGGGTCTTGAATTTCTCCACATTGAACTGGGCGCGGTCAAAGCGTTTTTTGACGTCCTCAGAATATCTGTAGGCGTAGGAGAGCAGATCCTTGAGCTGGATCAGGCAATACTGGCGGCGTTCGCTCTCGTCGAGCACTTCGCGGCGGTTGTAGATGCCTTCGGTGCGGTCTTTGCGGGTCATGTCAGCATGCTCCGTACTGTTTGGAATTCAGGGAAAGGCATTGCTTAGCGTATTTGTTTGGAATAATGCAAGTCCTTTTTTAAAAAATACATTATTTCAAAGTGTTAGTTGATATTGGATGAGGCGTTTCGGTTCACGAGGATACGGCGTTTCAGGGAGTCGTACACCGGGGGCGAGCCGGCCCTGTTGGCGACGACCGTGGAGATGAAGGCGACGATGGTCATTTCGGGCAGGCACTGGAACGCGCCGGACATTTCCGCGACCAGCGCCGTGCCGGTGAGCGGCGCGCGCACCGTGCCTGAGAACAGGCCCGCCATGCCGAGCACGAGATAGGCGGGAAGCTGCGGTTCGGCGGAAAAGCCGTTTCCGATGAGCAGGGTCCCGCCCACGGCTCCGACCATGCTGCCGATGGCGAGCATGGGCATGAGCAGGCCGCCGGGCACGCCGGAGGCGAAGCTCAGGATGGAGAAGATGATTTTGACGCACAGGAGGAGCGCCACCGGGCCGAGCAGGAGCGGACCGGTGGGCGTGAGGCCGCCGAGATCGGCTGTGGAATAGCCGATGCCCACGAGCACCTGCGGATAGGCGTACAGCAGGACGCCGCTGAGCAGGAAGGGCAGGAGCGGCTTGAGGGGGGCCGGGATCAGTTTCTGGCGGTCATGGAGTTCCGTCACGCGGATCAGGGCGGCATTGTAAAGGGCGCTGAACAGCCCCGTCCCCACGCCGAGCAGTGCGGGGATCCAGATCTGCCCCCAGTTCAGGGAGGGGATGGAGGCGAAGGGGAAAACCAGCCCGAAGCCGAACAGGATAGTGACGACAAACCATGCGGAAAACGAGGCCACGCCGGTGAACAGCAGGAGCGGCACGGTCACGATGGTTTTGACTTCCTCAAAGGCGAACAGCATGCCCGCGAACGGCGCGCCGAAGGCGGCGGCAAGGCCGGCGACGCTGCCCGCGATGAGGAAACGCGGGGCATGGCCCGGATCTTCTCCGGCGAGCTTTTGGAAGATCCGCCCGAATCCGCAGCCCACAGCCGCGCCCATCTGGATGCTTGGCCCTTCGCGGCCCACGGAGAGGCCGCCGGACAGGGACAGCAGGGTTCCGACGAACTTGGCGGTCACGATGCGGAATCCCGGATAGGGAAGCAGCCCGGCCAGCGCCAGTTCCGTCTGGGGGATGCCGCTGCCGCTGATGAGGGGCTCCTTCCTGACCATCTGGCCCACGATGAGCGCCAGCAGGATGAGCGTGCCGAAGACGATCAGCGCGGTGGCGGGATCGTCCGCGCCGTACCTGAGCGTGGCGGCGATCCACGCATTGCCGTGATCATAGAGCCAGCGGAATACGCCGATGACGCCTCCGGTGCAGCCGCCGACGAAAGCCGCCTGCACGATAAGGCGGAGCACGCTTTCATTGCGCAGGGCCTGCGTTTCGCGCAGGATCGGCACTTGGCGGGTGAATCTCGCGATCCGGGCTTTCGTTTTTCTTTTCATGGCAATGGCGGGGAGGAACGCTTCCCCTGTCTCCTTCCGAGGGGCGTTATGGGCGTCAGGCGCCGTTTGGGGGGGCGGCGTTTGCGTCCGGGGGAACCTGTTATGCCGAAAAGCGGAAGAAAAGGCTATCCCCCTTGAGAAAAGGGAGAAAACGCCCGCCCGCAAGCCTTCGGAGGGCGGCCTACCGTTGTTCAAGGCCCGGAGCGGCTTGAAGAAGGAAAAAGAGGCGTGAGCGGCGGTTGTTATGCGGGGACGAAACGCGCTGGCATTTTCCCCGCGGCAATGCGGGGTATTCTGTCCAAAAGCTGCGATTGTTTGACGCGAGAAGGTTTTTCCCGCGGCAATGCGCGCTGCTCCCGGAAGGGCGCGTTTCGGGGCATCGGGGCAGGGGGTGGCAGCTTTGGGAAAGGGCGGGAAGGGAGGAGGATGGGGGAGGGCGTTAGGCCGACAGGCTTGGGAAGGGAAAAGGCGCTGCACCCGTTGGGCGGCGCTTCGGCTTTATGTCGGCAGGGGGGAGGGGAAAGCGCGGGGCTCACCCCCTTTCTTCGGAAACGCCCTCCCTTCCCCCAAAACGGTTTTTTAGGCGCTCATGCTCAGGAACTGCCGGATAAGCTGCATGCCGATGGCGAACGCAATGAGGTAGAGCGGGCCGAGGGCCAGCCCGGTGCGCGACCACGGCAGGCGCATGGAGTACTTGCAGCCGATGAAGCAGCAGACGCCGAACCAGATGCTGCCCACGAGCGGGCCGACCAGCGGGACGATGCAGACCACGGTGGGCGCGGCGCTGTAGGCGATGACCCGGAACACCGTGCGGAACTGGACGTTTTCCGGCTGCACGAGCCGCAGCATGAGGTAGAAGACCGACGCGAAGAAGCAGAGCTGGATGGCGAGGATGCCCGGCGTCAGGAGGATGGTCAGGGGCAGGCTCATGCTCTGGGCCATGTCGCCGAGGACTTCCTGCAATTTGGGATCGGTGATGGAAGGCCCGCTGGCCTGGATGCTCATGAGGTACCACATGCGCTCGACGAGGGTCTGGAACAGGCCGAGGATGAGGTAGAACACGAGCGGGCGGGTCAGCTTGCCGTTGCTGGCGGGCAGGGCGGCGAAGAAACGGGGCGCGTTGAACATCACCCGCAGGATGGTCTGGTAAAGGGCCATGAAGGGGTTGCAGCGTTTATCCTCCCACGGGACGTCGGTGCCGTCGGCGTGCATGGCGGCTGCGATGCCGCCCTTGCCCTTGCTTTCCCCGTCGCGTTTCTTCTGGAAGTTGTTCCAGAAGTCGGAACGGTTCTCCGCGGCGTTTTGCGGGGGGGCCGGCTGGCCCTTTTCGGGGTCGGTTTCGGGGGCTTCGGGAGACGGCGAGGAGGCGTCATGGTCGCCCGGAATACGGGGAACCATCGCTCCGGGCGGCAGGGGATCGTCGCCCTCCACGTCCGGGGGCAGGGGGCGTCCGGCGGGGGCCGTTTGCGGGGCGGCTGCGGGCGTCTCGTCGATGACGGGCGTCCCGTCCGGGTTACGGAAACGGAAGCGGCATTTGCAATGCGGGCAGGTCGCCACCGCCGCATTGGCGGGAATGGCGTTTTCGTCTATCTGGCGTTCAAACCGGCATTCGGGGCAACGGATCAGCACAGGGCACCTCTAAGGGAAAATCGTACATTGCACTGAACATATAGTCTCATTTTCTACAAATCAAGGGACGAATTTTTGTACTCCCACGCCGCCTTCCGGCGGCGCGTCGGCCCGGCCTGCTCCTTTTTGCCCCGCCCGGCGCGGCGATCCCGCGAAAAACGGGGGGGATGACGCGTCCGGGGCGGGTTCCGTTTTCCCTTATTTTGTTGTACGGTAGACGCTTGGCACCATGCGGGATGCCGTCTGTTTCTTTCGGAAAAGCAGGGCCCCGGCCGTCCCGCCCCGTCGTCCCATCCGAAAAACGTTCCATTTCTCAGGGGAAAGCATGAACAAACTTGTGAAAAAACTGATGCTTGTCGCCGCCACGCTCATGCTGGCGGCCGGTCCCTCCTTTGCCGCGGACGCTGTCCGCATCGGCCTGATGTGCCCGCTTACCGGCAAGTGGGCCAGCGAAGGGCAGGACATGCAGCAGATCGTGAGCCTGCTCGTTTCGGAAGTGAACAAGGCGGGCGGCGTTAACGGCAAGCAGATCGAGCTGGTCGTGGAAGACGACGCGGGCGATCCGCGCACGGCCTCCCTCGCCGCCCAGAAGCTGGCCTCCGCCGGGGTGATGGCGGTCATCGGGACGTACGGCTCCGCCGTGACCGAGGCTTCCCAGAACATCATCGACGAAGCCGAAATCATGCAGATCGCCACGGGTTCCACCAGCGTGCGCCTGACGGAAAAGGGCCTTCCCCTTTTCTTCCGCACCTGCCCCCGCGATGACGAACAGGGCCGCGTGGCCAGCAAGGTCATTGCCGCCAAGGGCTTCAAGAAGGTCGCCATCCTGCACGACAACTCCTCCTATGCGAAGGGCCTCGCCGAAGAAGCGCAGAAGGGCCTCAAGGGTGCGGGCGTGCCCGTGGTGTTCTACGACGCCCTGACTCCGAGCGAACGCGACTATACCGCCATCCTGACCAAGCTGAAGGCCGCCGATCCCGACCTCATCTTCTTCACCGGCTATTACCCCGAAGCGGGCATGCTGCTCCGCCAGAAGAAGGAAATGCACTGGGATGTGCCCATGATGGGCGGCGACGCCGCCAACAACACCGACCTCGTGAAGATCGCGGGCAAGGACGCCGCCAAGGGCTATTTCTTCATCAGCCCGCCGTCCGCCCACGACTTCGATACCCCCGAAGCCAAGGATTTCTTCTCCCGCTACAAGGCGCAGTACAACAGCCTGCCGAGTTCCGTGTGGTCGGTGCTGGCCGGCGACGCCTTCAAGGTCATCGTCGCGGCGCTTCAGGCCGGGACGGATGCCGATCCGGAAGCCGTGGCCAAGTACCTCAAGAAGGATCTCAAGGAATACCCCGGCCTGACCGGCAAGCTCGGCTTCAACGAAAAGGGCGACCGCATCGGCGACCTCTACAAGGTCTACGAAGTGGACGGCAACGGCGGGTTCGTGCTCCAGAAGTAAGGTTTCCGGCTCCCGGAAGGACGCTTTCCGGGAGCCTCCAGAAGTTTCGGCTTCTTTTTTCGGGTACGGTGACGGGGTTTTCCGGTCGCCGTGCTTCCGTGTCCGGGGCCTCCGGCACGGCGGGCCGGGTCCATGAAGCCCCGGTGCAGGGAACCCCCTTTCCCGCCCGCCTCAATCCTTTATCAAACCCCCTGATGATATGAACGAATTTTTACAGCAGCTCATCAATGGCCTTGCCGTGGGCGGCATTTATGCCCTCGTCGCGCTCGGCTATACGATGGTGTACGGCGTGCTGAAGCTGATCAACTTCGCGCACGGCGACATTTTCACCATCGGGGCGTATCTTGGAATGACTCTGCTTGTGTCCGGCGGCCTCGCCGGGAGCATGACGCCCGTGCTGGCGGTGGGGCTTGTGGTGCTCATCGTGTTTGGGCTGGTGGCCCTGCTCGGCGTCGCGCTGGAGCGGGTGGCCTACCGCCCGCTGCGCAAGGCAAACCGCCTTGCCGCCGTGGTGTCCGCCCTTGGCGCGTCCATCGTCTTCCAGAACGCGGTCATGCTCATCTACGGCGCGCGCGTCTACGTCTACCCGGAAAACCTCATTCCCACGCTGACGTTCAATATCTTCGGGCTGAACGTGCCCGTGATGCGCGTCATCGTCATCGTCAGCTCGCTGGTGCTGATGCTGGCCCTGTACGCCTTCATCAACCGCACCCGCATGGGGACGGCCATCCGCGCCGTCGCCATCGATCAGGGCGCGGCCCGGCTCATGGGCATCAACGTGGATCGCGTGATCTCGCTGGTGTTCTTCATCGGCGCGGGGCTCGGCGGCGTCGCCGGGGTCATGGTGGGCACGTACTACGGGCAGATCGACTTTACGATGGGCTGGTCTTACGGCCTCAAGGCGTTCACGGCGGCCATCCTCGGCGGCATCGGGAACATCCCCGGAGCCATGATCGGCGGGCTGCTGCTCGGCGTGATCGAGGCGCTCGGCGCGTCGTACCTCGCCATGGCATGGAAGGACGCCATTGCCTTCCTCGTGCTCATCCTCATCCTCATCATCAGGCCCACCGGCCTCCTCGGTGAAAGGGTGGCCGACAAGTTATGAGCCTGTTCAAACGCTATTACCCCGTGCTGGTCGCCGTCCTTGTGGCGGTGCTGCCGCTCGGCATGAACACCTATTGGACTGAAGTGGCCGTCAACGTGGGGCTGTACGCGCTGCTGGCGCTCTCCCTGAACGTCATCCTCGGCCAGGCGGGGATCTTCCATATGGGGCACGCGGCGTTCTATGCCGTGGGCGCGTATGTGACCGCCATCCTGAACACGCACTACCAGATCCCCATCCTGCTGCTCATCCCCGTGGCGGGCGCGGCGGCGGCGCTGTTCGCGCTGGTCGTGGCCCGGCCCATCATCCACCTGCGCGGCGACTACCTGCTCATCGTGACCATCGGCATCGTGGAAATCGTCCGCATCGCCCTGATCAACGACGTGTTCGGGCTGACCGGCGGCGCGAACGGCATTTTCGGCATCGCGCGCCCGGAAATCTTCGGCATCAAGATCCGCAAGGCTATCCAGTTCTATTATCTCATATGGATTATGGTCGGCGTCACCGTGTTGCTGTTCCATTGGCTTTCCGAGTCGCGTTTCGGCCGCGCGCTGAACTGCATCAAGGAAGACGACACCGCCGCCGAGGGCTGCGGCATGGACGTGGCGAACCTGAAGCTCATGGCCTTCGTCATCGGCGCGTTCTGGGCGGGCATGGCCGGGAACCTCTTTGCCGCCAAGATGACCATCATTTCACCGAGTTCCTTTACCTTCTGGGAATCGGTGGTGGTCTTTGCCGTGGTCATCCTCTCCGGCGGCAGCCAGATCGGCGTGCTGCTCGGCACCTTCCTCATCGTGGCCCTGCCGGAAATGTTCCGCGACTTCGCCAGCGCCCGTATGCTGGTCTTCGGCCTTGCCATGATGATCATGATGGTGGTGCGCCCGCAGGGGCTTCTGCCGCCTTCGCCGCGCCGGTACGATGTGCGGCGGCTGTTGCGGCGCACGCGTGATTTCAGCTCGCCGGTCGCTCCCCGGACGGCCCGGAAGGAGGGCGCGGCATGAGCCTTCTCTCTTTGCAGACAGTGACCAAGATTTTCGGCGGGCTGACCGCCGTGAACGAAGTCTCTTTTGACGTGGAGCAGGGCAGCATCGTGGGGCTCATCGGGCCCAACGGCGCGGGCAAGACGACGGTGTTCAACCTGATCACGGGGAACTACGTCCCGGACGGCGGCGACATCCGGTTTGCCGGACAGTCCATCAAGGGCATGAAGCCGCACACCATCGTGAGCCTCGGCATTGCCCGGACGTTCCAGTCCATCCGCCTGTTCCCCACGCTGCCGCTGGTGGAAAACGTCCTTGCGGGCCGCCATTGCCGGATGCACAGCGGGATCATCGGCTCCATGTTCCACACTCCGGCGCAGCGCCGTGAGGAGCGGGCCGCCCTTGAGCGGGCCATGAACGAACTGGAGTTCGTCGGCCTTGCCGACAGCTATGCCGAGGAGGCCGGGAGCCTGTCCTACGGCAACCAGCGCCTGCTCGAAATCGCCCGCGCGCTCGCCTCCGATCCCAAGCTCATCATTCTTGACGAGCCCGCCGGGAGCATGAACGACCCCGAAACGGCGGTGCTGATTGAGCTTATCTACGCCATCCGCCAGCGCGGGGTGACGGTGCTGCTCATCGAGCACGACATGGGCCTTGTCATGAAGGTGTGCGAGAAGCTCCTTGTGCTTGAGTACGGTTCGCTTATCGCCAGCGGTTCGCCCGACGTCGTGCGCCGCGACCCCAAGGTCATTGAAGCCTATCTGGGGCAGGATGATTGATACGAGTCGGGGAGGGGGGAAGGAACCCTTCTGAAGAAGGGCTTCCTTCCCCCTCCCCGAACCCCTCCCCTCATCCTCCTAAGACTTTTGTAATGGAGGCGGGGGGGATATGTTTTTCCCGTCTGTAAACGGACGATCCGGGAGTTCGGATGTTTCTGGAAGTCGAAAATCTGCAAGCCGGGTACGGCACGGAAGAAGTGCTGCACGGCGTGAGCCTGCGCGTTGACGAAGGCGAAATCGTGAGTATCCTTGGTGCGAATGGCGCCGGAAAAACCACGACCCTGCTGACCATCAGCGGGCTTGTGCGGGCTTCCGGCGGCGCGGTTCGTTTTCAGGGGGAGGATCTGCACACCCTGCCGAGCCATGAAGTGGTGCGGCGCGGGCTGACGCAGTCGCCTGAAGGCCGCCGGGTGTTCGGGGTGCTCACCGTGCTCGAAAACCTGCGCCTCGGTGCGTTCACCGTGGGGGACAAGGAAAAGGCCGAGCAGACGCTGGACTGGATTTTTGATCTGTTCCCCCGCCTGCACGAGCGCAAGGATCAGCTTGCCGGGACGCTTTCCGGCGGCGAACAGCAGATGCTGGCCATCGGGCGTGCGCTCATGGGCCAGCCCAAGCTGCTGTTGCTGGATGAGCCTTCGCTCGGCCTCGCCCCCCTGCTTGTGAAATCCATCTTCGAGACGATCCGCGCCATCAACCAGTCCGGCGTGACCATTCTTATTGTGGAACAGAACGCCCGCGCCGCGCTCAAGCTGGCGACCAGGGGGTATGTGCTGGAGCTTGGCCGCGTCGTCATGGAAGACACCGCCGCCCATCTCCTTGCCAACCCAAGCATTCAGGAAGCCTATCTCGGGGCGTAGGGCGAAGCCCTTGGGGAGGGGGAAGGGCCCTTTTGGGAAAAGGGGGCCTTCCCTCTCCCCCACCCCCATCCCCCTAAAACGGTTGCAATGCGGTTGCCCTGTTATAAAAGTTTGGGGGACGGGTGGGCCTCCTGATGGTTCGGGCGGTATTTTTTAGGCTGTGTCATAGGAAGCGGTTGATGATTTATTTTTTTGGGATTCCAAAGGAATAACCAATAAAATGACCCCATCATGGAGCCGCCAGCGGAAAACTGGAGAAAAAGTCTGTATTTTCACCCTGCTGTGGAAATAAAACAACCATATCCTATGACAAAGGCTTTTTTAAAGAGGAACGCACATGAGTGACTTGACGCCCCGCGAAATCGTCGCGGAACTGGACAAATACATTATCGGTCAGAATCAGGCGAAGCGCATGGTTGCCGTAGCGGTTCGGAACCGTTGGCGCCGCCAGCGCCTTGCGGCGGAACTGCGCAACGAGGTGGCGCCCCGCAATATCATTATGATGGGCCCCACGGGTGTGGGCAAGACTGAAATCGCCCGCCGCCTCGCCAAGCTGTGCTCGGCCCCGTTCATCAAGGTCGAGGCCACCAAGTACACGGAAGTCGGCTATGTGGGCCGCGACGTGGAATCCATGATCCGCGACCTTATGGAAATCGGCATCAACCTTGTGCGGGCCGAAGAGGCCGAAAAGGTCAAGGGCCGCGCCGAAGCCGCTGCTGAGGAGCGTCTGCTCGATCTGCTTCTGCCCTCCGGCGACGGCAGGGAGAACACCCGCGAGAAGCTGCGCGAGCTTTTCCGTCAGGGGTTCCTTGATGACCGCGAGGTCGAGTTCGAGGTGAAGGAACAGTCGCAGCCCATCGGTATGTTGGGCGTGCCCGGCATGGAGCAGCTCGGCGATCAGATGAAGGGCGCGTTCAGCAAGCTGTTCCCCCAGAAGACGCACCGCAAGAAGATGAAGGTCGGCGCGGCGTGGCGCCATCTCATCGAAGACGAGTCCTCCAAGCTCGTGGACGAGGACAAGATCACCGATCTCGCCCGTGAGCGTGTGGAGCAGATGGGCATCGTGTTCATCGACGAAATCGACAAGCTCGCCAGCGGTTCGCAGCAGCGTTCCGCCGACATTTCCCGTGAAGGCGTCCAGCGCGACCTGCTCCCCATTGTGGAAGGCAGTGCCGTGAACACCAAGTACGGCCTTGTGAACACGGATCACATCCTGTTCATCGCGGCGGGTGCGTTCCATTTGTCCAAGCCTTCCGATCTTTTCCCCGAACTGCAGGGCCGTTTCCCGCTCCGTGCGGAGCTGGAACCCCTTGGGAAGGAAGAATTTTACCGCATCCTGACCGAGCCCCACAATTCGCTTACCCGCCAATACGAGGCCATGCTTGAGACCGAAGGCGTGCGCATCGAATTTACGGATGACGGCCTGCGGGAAATTGCGGCCTTCGCGGAAGACGTGAACTCCCGCACCGAGAACATCGGGGCTCGGCGGCTGCACACGATCATGGAAAAAATCCTTGCCGACATTTCGTTCGACGCCTCGGAAAAGCGGGGCAGCACGCTGGTCATCGACCGTGAGCATGTGGTTGCCCAGCTTGCCGACGTGCGCGCCGATGCGGAACTGAGCCGGTTCATTTTGTAAGACGCGGAGTCTGTCACATGGACGCAAAACTGCAATCTCAGGTTCTTATCGAAAGCCTTCCCTATCTGCGCAAGTTCCACGGCGAAACCGTCGTCATCAAATACGGCGGGCATGCCATGAAGGATGAGGCGCTCAAGGCCGCCTTCGCCCGGAACATCGCGCTGCTCAAGCTTGTGGGCATCCATCCCGTGGTGGTGCACGGCGGCGGCCCCCAGATCGGGAATATGCTGGAGAAGCTGGAAATCCATTCGGAATTCCGCGAGGGCCTCCGCGTGACGGACGACGCCACCATGAACGTCGTGGAGATGGTGCTGGTCGGCTCGGTGAACAAGGACATCGTCAACCAGATCAACCGGGCCGGGGCGCGGGCCGTGGGCTTGTCCGGCAAGGACGGCATGCTGCTGCACGCCGAGAAAAAAGCGATGGTCGTCACCCGCGAGAACCAGCCGCCGGAAATCATCGATCTCGGCAACGTGGGCCGTGTGACCCGCGTGGAGACTTCGCTGATCTTCTCGCTGATGAAGGACGGGTTCGTGCCGGTCATCGCGCCCGTGGGCGTGGATGACGAAGGGCATACGTACAACATCAACGCCGACGCCGTGGCCGGGGCCGTTGCGGGTGCGCTGCGCGCCCGTCGCCTGCTCATGTTGACGGACGTGGCCGGCGTGCTCGATCCCGAAGGCAAGCTCATCCAGTCCATCCGCGCTGAGGACGCCGCGGGCCTGTACGAGAACGGCACCGTGACCGGCGGCATGATCCCCAAGTTGAACTGCTGCATCGACGCCATCGAACAGGGCGTTGAGAAGGTCATGATCGTCGATGGGCGCGTCGAAAACTGCGTGCTCCTCGAACTCCTCACCGATCAAGGCGTAGGCACTGAAATCGTCGGTGAAGAGCGCTGAGAAAAAACGGCGGGGCGGATGGCGTCAGGCCGTTCCTTTTCCATCGGCCCGTTTTCCGGCGGTGACGGGAATACGCTTCGCAGCTCGGCCTTCCGCGTCAACCTTGTCGTGCGGCATCGGCTTGGCGGGGAAGACGTCCCGCAGTCCGGCCTTCCGCCATTGAAGTTGAAAAAAGCCGGGGGAAAGAGCTTCCCCCGGCACATTCCCGAATGAGGCCCCATGAGCTACGACTACCGCATCCCGCAGGGCCGGGACAAGGACAAACGGACGAACGGCATGTTTTCCCTTGGCGGGAGGCTGAGTACCGTGTTGTCCGCGCTCGGAAGCGGCGAGAAGCTCATGCAGGTTCGCCTGTGGCAGAACTGGGAAATGGTCATGGGGCCGGACATCGCGCCGCTGGCATGGCCTCTCGGCGCACGGAACGGCATCCTCATCGTCGGCGGCGAGGACAACCTCGCGCTTCAGGAACTGTCGTTCATGACCCCGGAAATCCTTGAGCGGGTCAATGCGTTCATGGATGCCCCGGTATTCGACAAGGTCGAACTGCGGCTCGTCATGGGCGACAGGCCGCTGGATCAGGCGCCCGACATACAGCCTTCCACTCGCGTCCGCCCGGCCCCTCCCCGCCCCCGGCACTTGGGCGCCCATCTTGAGGAGATGAACCCGGATTCCCCCGTCGCCCGGTGTTATGCGGCTTACCTGCGGATGCACGGCGTTCCTACGGAACGGAAAAGCTGAAAGGCAGGATTTGGCTCCTGCCTTTTTTCGTTGGCTCTGTTATCGTATGTGGCTGTTTTATCTTCACAGTACGGTGAAAAGTATAGCCTTTTTTCCCCGTGTTCCCCTTGGCGGGAGCCACGGCTAAGGCATTTTTCCGGTATCCCTTTGGAGTTTCAAGGAAAAAAGCATCAACCATTTTCTATGACACAGCCTTTTTGTTGGTCTCCGTCATAGCATGTGGTTCTTTATCGCCACGGTATGATGAAAAGAGAGATTTTTTCTCCATCTTCCGTCGATAGGCTCCATGCTTGGGATATTTTATTGATTATTCTTTTGGAGCTTCAAGAAGTAAAACGCCCGTCATTTTCTATAACACAGCCTTTCGTTATCGCCCCTCAGTTTTTTTCTTGTTTTCCCTACCTGCAAGCGCGCTTTTGCCGCACCCTTCATCCTTTCCCCGAAAGTGGATGTAAAAGTTGATTGGGGAAGGCCCCGTCATAGTATCTGGTTGTTTCGTCTCCGCAGTACACTGAAAAATACAGCCTTTTTATTCTGTTTCTTCATTGGCAGAATTCATAGCTGAGACATTTTGCTGTTTATTCCCTTGGAACTTCAAGGAAAAAGCATCAACCATTTCCCATGACGCAGCCTTTTGGAATTGTTAGTATAAAAATAAAGGTTCTGTTATAGTTTGTGGTTGTTTTATCTCCGCAATATGGTGAAAAATACAGCCTTTTTTTCCGGTTTTTCCCTTAGCGGGAGCCACGGATAAGGCATTTTGCCGGTTATCCCTTTGGAGCTTCAGGGAAAAAAGCATCAACCATTTTCTAGAATACAGCCAAAATAAAAGGCCCTGCCATAGTACCTGCTTGCTTTATATCTACACTATGCTGAGAATATAGGCTCTTTCTCTAAATTTTCACTGATGGGTTCCATGATTGGGGGCATTTTACTGGTTATTTTTTGGGAGTTTCAAGAGATAAAGCATCAAGCGCTTCCTAAGATTGTGGCGTTAACTATATAATATATTGAAATTATTAAATTATTCAATATATAAAAATATTTTAAATTATTTCAAATGATTATATGTAAAATGACGGCGCGACCTATGCCGCAGCCAAATAAAAAGTATGGCTGTGTCATAGAAAATGGTTGATGCCTTTTTCCTTGAAGTAGCAAGGGAATAAGCAACAAAATGCCTCAACCATGAACTCCACCAAGGGGAAAGCTGGGGAAAAGGCTGTATGTTCACAGTGCTGTGGAGATGAAACAACCACATACTATGACAGAGCCAAAACTATTCAAGGATACGCTCAAGCAAAGGAGCTTTTCCTTTACTCAGGGAAAGATGGGAATAGGGATTCGATAAGGCCGAAAGTCTTTGGAGGTGGAGGGATGGGGGTGTGGGGGAAGGGAGGAGGAAGCCTTTCTCCAGAAAGGTTCCTCCTCCCTTCCCCCACATTCCCCACCCCCTAAAAAGCTTGTCCCCTTATGCAAGCTCAGCTAAACTGCCTCATAGCAAGACTGAGCCTTTGGAGGGCAAACGCAATGAAAACGGATACCGGGGCCATAGGTGTTCTGGGCGGGGTGGGGCCGTATGCCGGCCTTGACCTTATGCGCAAGATTTTTGATCAGACCGAAGCGAGCTGCGATCAGGAACACCTTTCCGTGATCCAGTATTCCCTCTCTGAACATATCATCGACAGAACGCGCTTCCTGCTTGGGGAGACGGATGAAAACCCCGGTGAAGCCATCGGCGAAATCATGGTGCGCATGGCGAAGGCCGGGGCCACCGTTATCGGCGTGCCCTGCAATACGGCGCACAGCCCTCGGATCATGGACGTAGCCGTCGCCATGCTGCATGAGGCGGCTCCGCAGGTGCGCTTTGTCCATATGATCGATGCCGTGGTCGCCTTCATCCGTGAGAGCCTGCCCCATGCCCGGACGATCGGCGTCCTGAGCACCAAGGGAACCTACGCGACCGGGCTCTATCAGGATGCCCTTTCCGCCGCGGGATTCGTCCCCTTGTTCCCGGATGAGGAAGGCCGCGAGCGTGTCCAGCAGGCCATCAGCAATACTGCATACGGCATCAAGGCCCAGTCAAACCCGGTGACGCCGGAAGCGCGCGGGGCATTGCTTGCCGAGGCGGAAAAGCTGGTGGGGCAGGGGGCCGACGCCGTGATCCTCGGCTGTACGGAAATCCCGCTGGCGCTCACGGAACCCGACCTGCACGGCGTTCCGCTGCTGGACGCCACCAAGGTGCTTGCCAGGGCCCTTATCATCGCTTTTGCTCCTGAACGTCTGAAAAAAGCTTAACCCTGTTTATTTTCAGAGTATTGTGCTTTCCTTTTACATAGTAGGGACTGCCTATGTCTGTTTCTTTGCCTTCCATTGCGTCTTTCCATCAGGGCGCACACTCGGTGGCCGTCGTCGGCCTCGGGTATGTCGGCTTGCCGCTGGCCGTCGCTTTTGCCCGGCATTTCAGCGTGATCGGGTTTGATTTGAACGCCGCCCGCGTGGAAGAGCTTTCCGCGGGCATTGATCGGACAGGCGAAGTGGACTCGGCGGCGCTGCAAGCTTCCACGGCTCGTTTCACCAGCGATCCGGCGGCGCTCCGCGAGGCGGGCGTCATCATCGTGGCGGTTCCGACGCCGATCGACGAGCACCGGAACCCGGACTTGTCCCCGGTGGAAGGGGCTTCCCGGACTGTGGGGCGGCATTTGTCCCGTGGCGCGGTCGTCGTGTACGAGTCTACGGTCTATCCGGGCGTGACCGAGGAGGTCTGCGTCCCGATTCTTGAGGCCGAATCCGGCCTGCGGTGCGGTGCCGACTTCACGGTGGGCTATTCCCCGGAACGGATCAACCCCGGCGACAAGGTGCATACCCTTGAAACCATCAAGAAGATTGTTTCCGGGAGCGACGCGCCGACGCTGGATCTGCTGGCGGAACTGTACGGGACGGTCGTGCGTGCGGGCATCCACCGTGCCCCCAGCATCAAGGTTGCGGAAGCCGCCAAGGTCATTGAAAACACGCAGCGCGACCTGAACATCGCGCTGATGAATGAGCTGTCCATCATCTTTGATCGGCTCGGCATTGATACGCTGGATGTGCTGGAAGCCGCCGGGACCAAGTGGAACTTCCTGCCGTTCCGTCCGGGGCTGGTCGGCGGGCACTGCATCGGCGTCGACCCGTACTACCTGACCTTCAAGGCCGAGGAGCTCGGCTGCCATCCGCAGGTCATTCTGGCCGGGCGGCGCATCAACGACGGCATGGGCAAGCATGTGGCGGAAACGTGCGTCAAACTGCTGATCCGGCAGGGGCGGCTGGTCAACGCGGCCCGCGTGGGCATCCTCGGCTTTACGTTCAAGGAAAACGTGCCGGACTTGCGGAACACCCGTGTTATCGACGTGATCCGCGAATTGCAGGAATACGGCGTGGATGTGCTGGTGCACGATCCGTTGGCCGACGCCGGGGAAGTGCGCCATGAATATGGCCTCTCTTTTGCGGCGCTGGATGAGCTCGCCAGTCTGGACGCGCTGATTCTGGCCGTGCCGCACAAGGCGTACGCCGAAAACGGCGTTTTGGAACCGGCGGCCCTGCACGCACGGTTTGCCGTGCCCGACAAGGCCCTCCTGCTGGATGTGAAGGGCTGTCTCTCGCCCAGTGCCGTGCAAGCCGAAGGCATGGCCTACTGGAGGCTTTAAGCGGGGCTGAGGGGCGTTCCCGTCCCGCCCCGCTTTGCGTCGGGGCCGTACGCATATTCCCCCGATATGCCCCGTCCGCGCAGCCTTGTATCCTTTGGGGCGGAGGCGGTTCGTATTGGGGGCGTGTTCCGTATTCTGTAAGGCTGTGTCATGAAAAATGGTTGATGCCTTTTTCCTTGAAGTTTGAATGGAATAACCAATAAAAGTCTCAGCGATAAAGTCCGCCAAGGGAAAAACTGGGGAAAAGTCTGTATTTTCACCGTGCTGTAGAGATGAAACAACCATGTGCTATGACAGGGCCTTCTGTAAAGAAATCAAGGGCCGGATGCGGGGCATTATCGGGGGAAAATGCCTCCGCCCTCCCGGCGATGAGGCCGCTGCGGGCATTTGATGTATTTCCCAAATCTGTCTGGAAGGTATCCGAATGAAGACAGTTCTTGTAACCGGAGGCGCGGGGTTTATCGGTTCCTGCTATGTACTGTCCCGGCGCACTGCGGGGGAGCGGGTCGTCAACCTTGACAAGCTCACCTATTCCGGCAACATCGGCAACTTGGCGTCCCTTGATGGGGATGCCGAGCATATTTTCGTCCGGGGCGATATCGGGGATGCGCTGCTCGTCCGCCAGTTGCTGCATCATTACCAGCCCGATGCGGTCATCAATTTTGCCGCCGAGAGCCATGTGGATCGCTCCATCCATGACCCGGATGCCTTCGTCCGCACCAATGTCCTTGGAACCTGCACCCTCCTGCGCGGCGTATTGGAATGGTGGAAAGAGCTGTCCGAAGAAAGGCGGAACGCTTTCCGTTTCCTGCACGTTTCCACGGATGAGGTGTACGGGACGCTCCGCCCCGGTGAGCCCGCCTTCACGGAGGCCACCCCGTATGCGCCGAACAGCCCCTACTCGGCATCCAAGGCGTCCAGCGATCATTTCGTGAGGGCCTATCACGAAACCTATGGGCTGCCTACGCTCATCACGAATTGTTCCAACAATTACGGCCCGCGCCAGTTTCCTGAGAAGCTCATCCCCTTGGTCATCCTGAACGCGCTGTCTGGAAAGCCGCTGCCCATTTACGGCACCGGGGAGAATATCCGCGACTGGCTGCATGTGGAAGACCACTGCGAGGCCATCGCCGCGGTATTGGAAAAAGGGACGCCGGGAGAGTGCTACAATATCGGCGGGCGTTCCGAGCGGGCCAATATCGACGTCGTGCGGAGCATTTGCGGCATCCTTGACGAACTCCGCCCCACAGCGGCCCCCTATGAAAAGCAGATAACCTTTGTGGCGGACAGGCCGGGCCACGACTTGCGCTATGCCATTGACGCCGCGAAGATCGAACGGGAGATCGGCTGGGTTCCGCGCCGCCGTTTTGAGGAAGGGCTTCGGGAAACGGTGGGCTGGTATCTTGAGAATGCCGCGTGGGTGGAGAGCATCCAGAGCGGGGAATACCGCCAATGGCTCGAAACGAATTATAGCGGGCGGTAGGCTGTACGAAGCTGCGGGCGGCTCACGTCAAGCCGCGCGCTGGATCGGCGGTTTCAAAAGGCCCTGCCGGAGCAAGCGGTTGCTCTGGCGTTTCTTGGGATTCCAAATGAAAAATCAAGGGGATGGCTCATATATGGGGACAATCGGCAGAAGGGAGCATAAGATTACAGCGCGGAACGTTTTCTCGCCCTCGCCAAAAACGCCAAGGCATCCTGAAAACAAGGGGAAAGTTTCAAGGGCTCTGGGGCTACGGCGACCAATTGTCTCCTAGGATCAGACCTTGATGGTTATTCTGTTGCATGATTGCGCCAATCGCGAACCATGACGGGGCCTTTCCAAAAGGCTGTGTTATAAAAATGGTTGATGCTTTTTTCCTTGAAGTTCCAAAGGGATAACTGGAAAAATGCCTTAGCCGTGGATCCCGCCAAGGGGAAAACCGGATAAAAAGGCTGTATTTTCACCGCACTGTGGAGATGAAACAACCACAAACTATAACAGAGCCTTCCAAAAGCATGGGAACCGAGGGCGGGGAAATGCATCAAGGGGCGCCAGCCTCCGGGGGCATTCCCCGTTTGCGTACAGCGGCGGCTGAAAGCGCCGGGATAGCGAACCGCGGATGTTTCTCTGCTTTTTAGGGGAAGGCACTGCCATCGTATGCGGCTGTTTCATCTCCACAGCGGAGTGAAAATACAGCCTTTCTTTCTTTCTTTCTTTCTTTCTTTCTTTCTTTCTTCTCTCTCCGGTGTTCCCCTTGGCGGAATCCATAGCCAAGGCCTTTGGCTGGTTATTCCTTTGGAACTTCAAGGAAAAAAGCATCAGCCGTTTTCTATGGCACAGCCTCCGGGAAAAGGTAAAACGGTCATGGGCTGGAAAACTACGGCGTTGCAGTCTGTGGGACGTGGACTGTCATACCTTGTTTTCAAGGACGTCCGCGATGAACGCGATCATCTTCTTCCGAAAGATCTCCTCAGAGAAGCTCTCCGCCTGCCTTTTCAGCCTGTCGCGCGCCCACGCCTGTTCCGTGGAGGCTTCATAGGCGTCGAGTGCCTTGGTTAAGGAGTCAGCCGTCTGCCGTTCAAAAAAGATCCCGGTTTCTCCGTCCGCCACGCTGTCCAAGACCCCGCCCCTGCCGTATGCGATAACGGGGCGTCCGGCTGCCATAGCCTCAAGGGGCGTGATCCCAAAATCCTCTTCGCCGGGGAACAGGAATGCCTTACAGCCCGCATAGAGGGCGGGGAGCGCCGCATTGTCCACGCGGCCCGCAAAACTGACGGTCGGCCCGGCCATGCTTTCCAAACGCTTCCGTTCAGGGCCATCCCCCGCGACGACAAGACGCCGCCCGGTACGGGTACACGCTTCCACAGCCAGATCCACGCGCTTGTAGCTCACCAGCTCGCTGAGGCAGAGGTAATAGCTGCCGGGTTCCGGGCTGCCGGGGACATCCTGAAGCGCCGCCATGCGGGGGCTGGAGAAGCGTGAGATGTCGACGGGGGGATGGATGACGGCGGCTTCCTTCCCCCACCAGCGCCTGACCCGGCGCGCCACGGTGCGCGAATTGGCGACAACGTGATCGACGCGCTGCGCCGAGGCGTAATCCCACAGCCGCAGGCGATGGAACAGCGGGCGCATGAGCAGGCGCGTCACCGTTCCGGCGGATTCCAGATAGTCTTGATAGAAATCCCAGAGATAGCGCATGGGGGAATGGCAATAGCAGATGTGCGGCGTGTCGGCTCGCGTGATGACCCCTTTGGCGGGCCCGGACTCGCTGGAGATGACGAGATCATAGCCGCGCAGATCCAACTGTTCCAGCGCAAGCGGCATCAGGGGGAGGTATTTCTGGTAATGCCGCACGCTTCCCGGAAGCTTTTGGATGAATGTCGTGTGGATCGGGTGGGAGGTGATGGTTGGGGAGAGCGCCTCGGGGCGGACGACATGCGTATAGATATCCGCCTGTGGAAAAATCCTGCACAAGGCTTCGACGACCTTTTCCCCGCCGCGCATGCCCGTAAGCCAGTAATGGATAATAGCTACGCGCAGATGCGGCAATGTTTTTTCATCCATGCGATATTCCTCGGCGTTTTCTCTGGAAACCTTTTGTGGGGCGGGAACGGTCGGCGGACGCGCCGAACCCATACCCGGCGGGGGCAGCCGTGTGCGTAGCTTGTGGAGGGGATACCTCCCCACCCCTCAGACCGCACCGGGCTGCGGGGTTATTTCCATGACTCGGCGACGCGTTCGGGCAGGGTCATGAGGTAGTCCCCATAGCCGGATTTTTGCAGCGGGGCCGCCAGCTTCATGAGCTGTTCCGTCGAGATGTAGCCCTTGCGCCAAGCGATTTCCTCAATGCAGGAAACTTTGAGGCCCTGCCGGGTTTCGATGGCCTGCACGAACGTGCCCGCCGCCATGAGCGAATCGTGGGTGCCGGTGTCCAGCCACGCGATGCCGCGCCCCATCAGCCCCACATGCAGTTTCCCCGCGTCGAGATAGGCCTTGTTGACGTCCGTGATTTCCAGTTCCCCCCGTGGGGAGGGTTTGATTCCGCGTGTGATGTCCACGACGTCCTGATCATAAAAATAAAGCCCGGCGACGGCGTAGCTGGATTTGGGATGCCGGGGCTTCTCCTCAAGGGAGCGGACTTTCATATCCTGATCGAACTCGACCACGCCGTAACGTTCCGGGTCGCTGACGTGATACCCGAAGACGGTCGCGCCCTCTTCCTGTTCGCGGGCGCTGATGAGGAGATCTTCAAGGCCGTTGCCGAAGAAGATGTTGTCCCCAAGGATCAGGCAGGAGTGGCTTCCCTTGATGAAGTCAGCGGCGAGAAGGAACGCTTGGGCGATGCCTTCCGGCTTCGGCTGCGTAATGTACTCAAAGGAGCATCCCCACTGGCTGCCGTCCCCAAGGAGTTTGCGGAACTGCCAGCCGTCGTCCGGCGTGGTGATGATGGCAACCTCACGGATGCCCGCCAGAAGGAGAACCGACAACGGATAATAGATCATCGGCTTATTGTAGACCGGCAGCAGCTGTTTGCTGACGCTGAGCGTGAGGGGGTGAAGCCGCGTGCCGGAACCGCCCGCCAGCAGGATGCCTTTCCGTGGTGCCATATGTAAAACCTTCCCTTCAAATTGAAGGCTGTGTTATAGAAAATGGTTGATGCTTTTTTTAAATTTCAAAGGATTAACCGATAAAATGCCTTAGCCGTGGATCCCGCCAAGGGGAAAACGGGAGAAAAAGGCTGTATTTTGACCGCACTGTGGAGATGAAACAACCATATATTATAACAGAGCCAAGTTGAAACAGGCAAATACCATTTCCAAGGAGGGCAGGGCAAGCGGCGCTCCTTTTGGGGAAAATCCGCATGATGGGCCAGCCGCCTGCAATGCCTATCGGCCCGGCTTTTCCTTCCTTACGAGCTTCAGTGCGCCTGTGGGACAGACGGTGACGCAGGCGGCGTCCAGCCCGGCATCAAGGCGGTCTTTGCACTGATCGCATTTGACGGCTTTCCTTTTGCGGGGATCAACCCAGATCAGGCGATGCGGGCAGGCCCTTTGGCATGCCCCGCAGCCGACGCACGCCTCTTCCCGTATGAAGACGATCCCGTCGCTCTCCCGGCGGATAAGCGCCCCTTTGGGGCAGGCTTCCACACAGCGCGGCTGGGGGCACTGTACGCAGGCCCGGTAGCGGGTATGAAGCACAACCCGGGGCTCCCCGTCCAGCGGTGCGGGCGTTTCCGGGCGTGCATGTTTGACGGTGATCGGCGTCGCCTCTTCCGCGGCGTCCTCAAAGCGGGGGCCATCGACAAGCAGGGTTCCGAGGGAAATGCCCGGTGCGCTGTCATGGGCCGCCTTGCAGATGGCTTCACAGGCATGGCAGGCGATGCAGCGATCTTGATCAACGACAAGGCGGTATATGCTCATAGTGCCTCACCCGGATGCCTTGCATCCGGCGATTGTTTGCTGATGCGGCGCCCCCGCAGGGGATACGGGGCACGCCCTTTCGGGATGTTCACTGTTGCAATGAAAGACGCATTTCAACTATATGAAGTTCAAAATGAATTTTTGAAAAACCATTGAAAAGCCGAATGTCCCGTCCTTTCCTGAGGGCCGGTTCAGTCCGTTTCCCCGGCTTTTCGGATCGTTATGAAGTGCTCCTGAAGGGCCAGCCCCCCGCCGAGCGGATCTTCATGGCCGAGCCCGCTGATCATGCAGGCTTCATCCGCCACGCCCTTGCCGAAGGCCCGCGTTTCCTGGGGCGTTTCCCTGCCAAAGCCGTGCAGCATGAAGGCGGCTTCGGGGTGGATGCCCGTGGTCACCTTGGCACGCAAACGGCCAACGGGGCCTGCGGCTGTGCGTACTTCAACCCAGTCGCCATCGGCAATGCCAAGGGCCTGGGCCCGTTCCTTGTGAATCCACAGCGTATTGGTGGGCGCGAGTTCGGACAGCAAGGGGTTGTTCGTCGTGCTGGCCTGCGTATGCAACGCCGCCCGTCCGGGAATGATGCGGAACTGGTCGGGCGCGGCGGGCCGTCCCGGTGCCGTGTAGGGCGGCAGGGTGTCGTGCCCGGATTCAGCCCATAAACGGCTGCGGGCCTCTATCTTGCCGGAAGGCGTGGGCAGCGTGACTTCCGCAAGGGTTTTCCAGCGCGGAGCGGACGCGAGCGGCACAAAGCCGGTCGCGTCGAACGCCTCTATGCCGAGCCCCGTGCCTTCAAGCTGATAGTTCCATATATCTTCAATGCGTGAGAAGGCGAGCTTGTCGAGCCCAAGGCGGGAGGCGAGGCCGCACAGGATTTCCCAGTCGGCGCGCGTGTCGAAACGCGGCTGCACGGCGCGCTGGCGGCGGAAGAACTGCGGCTTCAGCCCCAGCTTGGAGGCCAGGATGCTTTCCCTGGACAAAGCCGGGGAGAGCGGCAGCACGATGTCGGCATAGTCCGCCGTGGGCGACCATGTGGTGGTGACGGCGACGATGAGGTCGAGCTTGTCCAGCTTGCCCCGCAGCGTATCCGGGTCGGGCAGCGAAGACAGGATGTTGTGGCGCATCGAGATGTAGGCGCGGATCGGATACGGATCGCCGGTCACGGCGGCGTCGAAGGCCCGGTGGAGCAGGCCGGGCTGCTGCCAGCCGGCCTTGTCCGCCATCGGCTTGGCGACATTGGGGTAGAGTGCCGAGAGGGGCCGCAGCCGCTTTCCCACTTCCTTGGGGGAAAGGCTGATGGGCATGCCGCCGCGCGCGCCGATGGAGCCGAGCAGGGCGTTGATGAGGTAGGCGCTGCGCACGGTGACGAAGCTGTCCGCATACCGGGCCGTGAACCAGCCGGGATACCAGAGGACGCGGGGCGCGGCCTCGGCCAGTTCACGCGCCAGCCTGACGATGCGGCCGGCCTTGATCCCGGTTTCGGTTTCCGCCCACTGCGGCGTACAGGGGCGGACGCGCTCCTCCAGTTCCCCGAAGCCGTCGATATACGGCAGCATCTGGGGATCATAGAGCTTTTCCGAAATCAGCACGTGCAGCACCGCAAGGTTCATGGCGTAATCGGTGCCGGGGCGGACGAGGAAAAAGGTGTCCGCTTTGGCGGCGCTGACGGTGGTGCGGACATCCATGACCGTCACTTTGCAGCCGTTGGCCCGCGCTGCGGTGATGCCAGCGACTTCCGAGAGGTTCAGCGCCTCCAGCGCGTTGCGGCTTTGGAGCACGATGTGTTTCGACTCCCGGTAGTCAATGACGAGACGACCGCGATCCAGCCCCAAAACGGATGTACAGGCCTGATCCACGTTGCGGGTGCAGGTAACGCCGTGGCTGTAGATGTTGGGCGTGCCGAGGCCACGCGCGAAGGCTTTGTAGAGATCCGTAAACGGGCCGCCCCGGTGCGAGAACATGATGCTTTCGGGGCCGTATTGATCCCGTATGGTGCGGAGCTTGTCGGCTACGGCGTCGAGCGCCTCTTCCCAACCGACGGCGCGCCATTTATGCCCTCCGCGGGCCCCCACGCGCATCAGGGGCGACTGCGGGCGCTCGGAATCCTTTTCCAGCGCGAGTGCCGCGATGCCGCGAGGACACAATGCCGAACCCGTGGCTGCGTGGGGATTGCCCTGAATCCAGACCGCTTCGCCGTTTTCGACCCCGACGGCAACCGGGCACCGTGTCCCGCACATGCCGCATACGCTATAGACTGTCTTCATGATGCGTTCCTGTCTGGAAAGAGAGGGTGAGAAAATATGTCGAACGTCCTATTGCTTCGCCCAAAATGTTGCGCGATGGAGGCTGGTTAGCGGAGGTTTCCCCGCATCCGTTCCCTCACGCCGCCCGATATGCCCTTCCAAGGCGCTTCAGTGTACCCCGTCGGGGTATCCCGATCAATGGAGCCGTGCGGGGGAGACATCCGCTTTTGCAGAAAAGCCGCATTTCAACTATCTGAAATTCAAAATGAATTTTTTAAAAAAGCTCTGTCATGGTATGTGGTTGTTTCATCTCTACAGCACGCTGAAACTACAGCTTTTTTATCCGGTTTTTCCATTGGCGGAATCCACAGCTAAAACATTTTGTTGGTTATCCCTTTGGAACTTCAAAGAAATAACCAATAAAATCCCCCAATCACGGAGCCCAGCAGCGGAAATATTGAAGAAAAAGTGTATATTTCAGTATATTGCTGAAACAAAACAACCATATACTCTGACAGAGCCTTAAAAAATCATCGAAAAGGCGAATGCCTCGCGTGGGGAGGCATTCACGCCTTCAATGAAAATAACGCCATAACAATTTAAAATAACAGATGAATTTTTGCATCAGAAAAACGAATGCCCCGCGCCGGCGTATCCCGGCCCGGACAGGCGAACCCATAAGGCTCAAAGCCGTTGGAGCGGCGGCAGGGGAGAAGCTCCCTTGAGAACGGCTTCTTGTTGTTGTTCTTCTTCTTCTTCTTCTTCTTCTTCTTCTTCTTCTTCTTCTTCTTCTTCTTCCCTCTTCGTTACAGCAAGCGCCAATAAAAACGCCCCGGCTTTTCGTGCGGGGCGCATCCTGACGGGAAAGCGGGCATGGCGCTCAATAGGAAGCGATGTAGTCATCCATGTTCGCCGCCGAGCAGTTGCGGCTTACCCAAAAGGCCGAAGCCCAAACCATGAGGGCCGTGGCTTCGGTATCGTCCAGACGTTTCAGCTTGGCCTCAAGGCTGCTGCGGCTCGCGCCGTAACGGGAAGGCAAATCGGTTTGCTCACACAGTTCGGCAACGCGCAGGAGAAGGTAGGAAAGGCGCGTATGGGCGGGGAGCAGGCGCTGATCGCGGTGGGCCGCAATGATGATTTTAAGCTCCGGGCCGGTAAAGGTGCCTTTGATGGTCGTAATCGCACGGAAAAACGTGTCCACCGCCCACGGCAGAATGAATTCGGCCCCCGCACTCTTTGTGCGGAAGTAGTCCTTCAGCCAGCGTTCCTGCTGCTCGTTGATGCGTGCTGCGACCTGGGGCATGCGCGGCTCCTTGTGAAGAATATTGATGAGACGCTATCGCAGAATCCCTTACTGTTCAAGTGCCTCCGCGCCCGGAAGCTGTAAGCGGGAACGTATCGCCATACCATACTTTTTTCATGGTCAGGCCGCAGGCCGGGGCCGTGAGGGGGGCCATCCGGCGATCGCAGGCGCCAAGGATGCCGGGAATGTCCGCCGGTTCCAGTTTGCCCCGCCCGACGGCGACGAGCAGCCCCATGATGTTGCGGACCATCTGCTTGAGAAAGCCGTCAGCCTCGAAGCGCCATGTGAGTTCAAGGCAGCCGTCGGGGAGGCGGCCCTCAGGGGTGCGGGTGATGGACAGGAT
Source organism: Bilophila sp. (assembly GCF_057864385.1). Taxonomy (NCBI): domain Bacteria; kingdom Pseudomonadati; phylum Thermodesulfobacteriota; class Desulfovibrionia; order Desulfovibrionales; family Desulfovibrionaceae; genus Bilophila; species Bilophila sp. The sequence continues at coordinate 151,902 of NZ_DBMAFI010000001.1, forward strand.
GGTACGCACCGTCGTGCGGAGATCCGTCCCGGCGTTTTTCAGGCTGGCAAAGTCCTGTTTGCCAAGGAGGTATCGGCTCCCCTCGTCCATACGCCCCACATCCACAGGGCCGCAGGCCCAGACGAAAGGGAAGAGCTGCGGCGGCGTGTAACGCTTGGAAAGCCAGAGGCGGTATTCGTAGGTCTTGCGGACGGCGCTGTGCTGCGCGTGGAAGGTATCCGGCACAAGGACGGCGTCCGCAATGCGTATGTCGCGCGGCAGGAGCGTATTAAGGGCCAACTGCCAGTCCATGCGGGCGCGCGATTCGGGAATGTCGAGATGGGCGACCTGCGCTTCGGCGTGAACGCCCGCGTCAGTCCGTCCGGCGCCGTGCACGTGGACACGCTCGCCGAGCACATGGGCCACGGCATCCTCGATGATGTTCTGAATGGTGGGCAGGGGGGAGGCGTTTTTGAGGGCCTGCGTCTGCCACCCGTGGTATTGGGTGCCTACGTAGGCTATCGTCAGCTTGAGGCGGGGCATGGAAGACCTTTGGGAAAGACGAAAACGACAAGAGTCCCGACCCCCGATCCGCAACAACGGCGGGGCTGACGGAACTACAGCATCAGGGCCGGTTCGGAGCGGGGCGTCTGCCCCTCTCCGGGACTACTTGGAACGGTGTTCGCTGCTGGTGATGCTGAAGGCGAGGGCATAGAGATAGTGGAAGAAATCCACGTACTCCACGACGACCTTTTCAGGTACGTGAATCCGGGCCCCCGCAAAGTTCAGGATGCCGCATACGCCCGCTTCGACCAGGTGGTCGGCCGCACGCTGCGCACGTTCCGGCGGCGTGGTGATGATCCCGATTTCAATGCCCTTGGCGTCCACGGCGGACTTAAGGTCGCTCGTACACGTGACTTCCAGCCCATAGACCTGCTCACCGATCTTGAACGGATCGCAGTCGAAAGCCCCCACGATGTTGAAGCCGCGGGCCTTGAATTCGGCATGGTGCAGCAGCGCGCGGCCGAGGTTGCCCACCCCGATCAACGCGGCGCGCCATTCGCGGTCGACGCCAAGGGAAGCTTTGATGGCGGCGATGAGGCTGGCTACATTGTAGCCTACGCCACGCACGCCGAATTCGCCAAAATAGGCGAGGTCTTTGCGCACTTGGGATGCGTTCACGTCGCATGCTTCAGCAAGCGGGCCGGAGGAGATGACCTCCACGCCGTTGCGCTGCATGCTTTCAAGCACTTGAACGTACACGGCAAGGCGACGAATGGTGGCTCTGGGAATACGTTCGCTTTTCAATGAGAGCATAGTGGTATCGCATTGCTAAAGTTGGAAAAACAAGAGGAGAGAACGGCGCTGCCGGTCCCTCCCCGGAAACCCCGGCAGGCCGGGGGCCCGCCGGGAATAAGCCGCTTGCTTATTAGATGAAGGGGTTGGCGAACAGGATGATCAGGTTCACCACGAGGGAGTAAATGGCCAGCGATTCCACGAAGGCGAGGCCAAGGATGAGGCTGACCTGAATCTTGCCGGCAGCGTCGGGGTTGCGGGCGATGCCTTCGCAGGCGCTCTTCAGGCCGAGGCCCTGACCGATGCCGCAACCGGCGGCGGCGACGGCCATGCCGATGGCGCAGCCGAAGACGGCGAGGCCGAGAGAGGCGGAATCCAGTTTCACGGGAGCGCCGTCGGCGGCGAAGGCGAGGCTGGCGATGCCCATCATGGCCACGGTGCTGAGCAGGGTCACAAGAATCTTGCGCATGTATATTGCTCCTTGAGCGGTTGTATTGTGTTGGTCAGAAGACCATTTCCCCCGAAAGGTACGGCCCCCTTAGTGGGCCGGTTCCATAGCGCCCTTGAGGTAGATGAGGGCCAGCATATAGAAGATGAAGGCCTGCAATACCTTGGCGAGCAGGAACAAGAAGTAGATGGGCAGCGTGCTCACGAGCGGCGCCATGAGGAAGAAGAGCAGGAGCACGATTTCCTCGCCGCGGATGTTGCCGAAAAGACGGAGCGTCAGCGACAGCGGGCGGGCGAGGTGCGAAATGAATTCAAGGATCATCATGAACGGCGCCAGCGGGAGCATGGGGCCCATGAAATGGTGGATATAGTGGCCGCGCCAGCGTTTGATGCCCTGATAGTTGTAGTACAGGAACACGAACAGGGCCATGCCGATGTTGGTGTTGATGTTGGCGGTCGGGGCGTCGCAGGCGGGGATGAGGCCGAGTATGTTCTGTACGGCGATGAAGAGGAACAGGCCGCCGAGCACGGGGAAGACCTTGCGCCCGTCCTCGCCCATGTTGGTGACGGTAAAGTCCTCAAGCCCGCCTATGATTGACTCGAAAATGTTTTGCATCCTGCCGGGAACCAGCGAAATATTGCGGCGCACAAGCCAGCCGACGGCAAAGAGGATGAGCATGGCCATCCATGTATAGAAGACATGCCTGAATTCCACCGTCTGCCCGGCGATGGTGATATGATCCAGATGAACCAGTTCGGAGATGAGAATCGGCTCAGGAAGTCCGCCTGCCATGTGTGCGCTCCTTCAAATGTCATTTACGCGTACGATGCGTCCGAAAAGAGGCGTCCCCAAGGGTGGCGGACACGCCTTTTCATGCCGGCCGGAATCGGTTCGATAATCGGCTGTAAACACAGCCTCATGGAACTCATGATGCGGCTTGCGCGGGCCCTCTGCAACCCGTCAGATCGGCTTTTTCAAAGCCTTTTTCAGGCCTCCCGCGGTCATGCCGACGAGAAGCACGCCAAGCCCCAACAGTACCGCAGAGATAGGGCCTTTAAGCCATACCAAAACCATGTACAACAAAATTCCGGTAAATAAAAGTCTCATGTTCGTGCGGAGGAGAAGGGCCATAAGGCTGCTTTTGCTCCAACCTGCCGAGATTACTTTAGGAACAAATTTTATTAAGGCAAAAAAATTCCATGCGGAGAGCAGTGCTCCGAAGCCGAACCAGAAGATCCACGCCCCCGCCGGGTGAAACGGCCAGAGCGCTGCGCCGAAAATCAGGGACAGGGCGACGACGCCGATCTGCCAGCACAGGATTTCCCGGAGCGTGGGATCCTGCACGCCGCTTCGCCACAGCCTCTTTTCCAGCCAATGGAACGGGCCGTTATTTCTGCCGCTTTTTGCCTGCATCGTCCTGTTCCCCTTGGCGGAGCAATATGCGCGCATCCAGCCAGATGTTACGGAATCCCGCACCGACACCCACAATGAGGCCCACGCCGGCGCACCACGGATAGGTTCCGAGCCATTTGTCCAGCCAGTACCCAAGCAGGCAGCCGACGATGATGCCCGAAACGAGGTGTAGGCCCATGACGCTGGCGCGTCCCAGCGAGTCGAACAGGCCCTGCTTATTTTCTTTTGACGGCATTGGAGTTCCTTGTTGGGGAGGGGGAATATCTTTTAGAAAAAATACTCCCCTCCTCAAACCCACCCCATCCTCCCTAAAACGTCCGTAAGGGGCAATGGCGGGCGGGGCTGCTTAAAGGGTTGCGCCTTTTATCATCCGTCTCCCGAAACAACTGAGAAACGCCCGATTTTCAGGCGATTTTTCGGAAGCAATCCCATTGTTTCCGGGGCAACTGGGACATATCGGCGGTGTGCCCGCAGACGTCAGGGGTGCGCCTTTCCCCTGTACAGGCGGAAAAGATGAACTGGCCCGCCCCGTCCGATGCCCCCGCTTTCCCCGTGTGCGGGAGGAAGAGTATCGGCGTAATAGCCGCATTGAGGCCGATAGACGGCTTTCCCCGTGTGAGGGGGGAAGAGCCTCAATGCGGACCCGTTCCCTATCCGTATGCCCAGGCTTTCCCGCGTGCGGGGGGAAGAGCCCCCGCCTCCGAAACCTAAACAACACTAGGCGGCTTTCCCCTTGTGCGGGAGGGGAAGAACGTTCCCCAAACTTTTATGGCAGGGCACCGCAATTTTTCCGTATACGGGAGGGAAAGAGCGGCCCTTCAGCACGGAGCCGTTTTCATACGGGCTTCTTGCAGGGATCGCAATCCTTTTGCCGCGTAATGCTTTTTCTTTTGGCTCTGTTCTAGTATGTGGTTGTTTCATCTCCACAGTGCGGTGAAAAATACAGCCTTTTTCTCCGGTTTTCCCCTTGGCGGATTCCACGTTTAAGGCGTTTTCCAGTTATCTCTTTGGAATTTCAAGGAAAAAAGCATCAGCCATTTTCTATGACACAGCCTTTCTTTTTCCGTTCAGTTTCCTCTGAGGGCCTCAAGCAGCTTTTCCGCGGCGCGGGCGGCGCTGCCGGGCTCTCCGCAGCGGCGGCGGAGTTCCGCGAGATCGGCGCGGACGGCTTCGATTTGCGGGGGGATATCCAGCCACGCGGCCAACTGGGAAGCCATCATTTCGCCTGTGGCGCGCTCCTGCAGCAGTTCGGGAAACAATTCTTTTTCCATGATCAGGTTGGTCAGGCTGACCCACTTGACCTTGATCAGCAGACGCCCGACCAGCGCGGAAAACGGCGCGACCCGGTAGCTGACCACGGTGGGGACGCCCGCCAGCGCCGTCTCCAGCGTCGCCGTGCCTGAGGCCGCCAACATACATTCGCAGCGCCGCATGGCGGTGTAGCGATCCTCCGGCGCGTCAAAAGCCACGGGCACGTCGGACGGCCAGAGCGCCCGGAGTTTTTCCTCCGACATATTCGGCGCGCGCAGGCAGTGGAAGGCCACGTCGCGGCCTTGCTGCAACAGGATGCGGGCGGCTTTCCCGAATTCCGGCAGGAGCGCCTCCACCTCCTTGCGGCGGCTCCCCGGCATCAGCCCGATACGGCCTTTTATGGGCTCGATTTTTTTCAGTTCGGGCCAATTCACCATATCGACGAGCGGGTTGCCGATATAATCGACCTGTACGCCGTGCTTCGCGTAGAAAGCGGGCTCAAAGGGCAGGATGCAGAACAGCCGTTTGACGTAGCGCTGGAGGAAGCGGACGCGCCCCGTGCGCCACGCCCATATTTTCGGGGGGATGAAGTAGTAGACCGGGATTCCGAGGCCGTGCGCGATCTTCGCCACCCGGAAATTGAATTCCGGGGCGTCGACCAGCACGACGGCATCGGGCCGCAGCCGGGCCATTTCCTTTTTGATCTGTGAAAGCATGTGGAGGGCGCGGGGCAGGGCGGTCAGGACTTCCATGATCCCCATGACCGAAAGCGACTCCACGCGGAACAGGTTCTTTTGCCCGGCGCGGGTCAGGTTCGGGCCCCCCATGCCGATGGCGGCGAGTCCGGGGGCGCGTTCGCGCAGGGCCGTCAGCAGCGCGGCGGCCTGCATATCGCCGGAAAGCTCTCCGGCATTGATCCAGATTGTTTTCATGAAACCTCGTTGGGGGCGGCTTCCGGCTGCCGGGCGTCGCCTCGGAACCGGAGATAAAGGACGTTGATCACGGCGCAGGCGGCGAAGGCCAGCGCCAGGCGCAGGAAGAAAATCCCCCCGATGTGCGCGCCGATGAGCAGCATGAGGCAGGTATCCTCAATGATGGCGTGCGCAAGCCCCATCAGGGTCATGCAGGAAAACACGTCGTGCCGGGACATCTCGCCGCTGCGGGCTTCCTTGAGGATGACGCCGCTGGCGTAGACGATGCCCGTGATCACGCCGACGATCATGGTCGTCGCGGCGGCGGGGCGCATGCCGAGCACCCGCAGGGCCGGGGCGAGCGCCCGTCCAGCCAGATCCGCGACCTTGAGATGGCGCAGAAGGCGCTGGAGCAGCATGACGGCGAAAATGATGCAGAAAATGCTGATGAGGTTGCGCACTTCCCCGATCGCCCACCAGAGCAGGTTGACGTCCGGCGAAGGGGTAAAGGCGATGCGGGCGGGCGTATCCAGCCAGCCGAACGCCTGGCAGGACGCATGCACGATGACCCCGCCGATGACGGCGACCACGAGACGGATAATGGCCTGGCCGATGAACGACACGCCGCACTGGGCCGCAATGCGCCCTTCGGCCGGGATGCTGTGCGCGATGAGCATCATGACCGCGAGCGTCGTGACCTGTTCCGTGGTCAGCGGCGGCAGCCCCGGCAGCAGGCCGATGAAGACGATCAGCGCCGAATAGAAATTGACCATGATGCCCGTGGCCCATGCGATGCCCAGATCGGCGGGGAGCCCGGTCAACTGCATGACGGGCTCAAGGGGCAGGGCCAGATAACGGATCCAGTCCAGCTCGGCGAGGATCTTCATGGCGATGCTGATCGGAATAAGCACCTTGAAAAAATCGCAGCTTACATGCACAGCGTCCATAAGGACTTCGCGCAGCGTCGTGAGCAGGGGGCTGGTCATGGCATATCCGCGGCGGGTTATTGGGAGGCGAGAAGGACTGAGTAGATGTACTCCCGCAGGGCCTGAGACCAGGGGCGCATGGCGCATCCGGTGAGCGCCGTATACTTTGCGGAGGAAAGCACCTCATAGTTGGCGCGGAGCGTCTTGTCCGAGCTTGCGATGGCCCGCACGGAGCAGGGCAGGCTGGCTTGGCGCACGGCTTCCGCCGCCAGTTCGCACCATGTGGCCTGGCCTGAGTTCGCCACATGGTACAGCCCGGACGCCCGGCGCTTGACAAGCTGGAGCGTGGCCTGCGCCAGATCCTTCGCATACGTCGGGGAGCCGATCTGATCGTGGATGACCTCTACGGTTCCTTCGGTCTTGGCCCGCCTCAGAAGGCGCTTCAGGAAGCTGTCCCCATCCGGGCCGAACAGCCAGCCCGTACGGATGATGCAGATGTTGTCGGCGTTGAGTTCAAGCAGGGCCTGCTCACCGGCAAGGCGGCTCTTGCCGCACAGGGAAACCGGATCGGCCTTGTCCTCTTCGGTGTAGGGGGAATCCTTGCGGCCGTTGAAAACCTGATCCGAGCTGTAGTGGACGAGGAACCTGGGCGTGCCTTTGACCAGCCCGCCGAGGAATGCCGGGAGGCCACGGTTGACAGAGAGGGCTTCTTGTGGCTGTTTTTCAGCGGGGTTTTCCGTGTTCCAGCTTACGGTATTGAAAATGACGTCAGGGTTGATGAATTCGATGCGCGGCTGGAGTTCCGCGGGATTCAGCAGGTTGCAGTCCTCAAAATCCAGCGTTTGCGCCTCCCAGCCGTTTCCGGCAAGCTGCTGCGCCAGAGGCTGGCCCAGAAGACCGTGTCCGCCAAGAACAAGAGCGACAGGAGTACTCACGGGTTTTCTCCATAAATGTATGAGGCGCTCAGGGTATCAGCCGATCTGGAACGCGTCAACGCACGCGGGAACGCCGTTCGTTTTATCCACCTGCCATGTAAGGTGAAAAAGGAGGGTACAACTTTTTGTACGCTATAACGAAGAAAAGAGGCATCCTTCTTGCAGCATTTGGTTCGGGCAGTTCTCAGGGGGAGTCGACGCTCCGGCGTTTCGATGCGCAAGTCCGCAAGGCTTTTCCTGATGTATCAGTGCGTTGGGCCTTTACGTCCATGCTCATGCGGGAACGGCTGGCCAGTGAGCGGAAAAAATCGGATTCCGTTCACAAGGCATTGAAGAAAATGGCTTTTGAGAAGTTTACCCATGTGGCGGTTCAGCCTGTGCATGTCATTCCCGGCTTTGAATACGGGGACATCGTCTCGGATGCGGACGAGCTGCGCGCCGACGGGACGTTTGCGTCGCTCGTGGTGGGCGCGCCTTTGCTGACGGAGTCGCAGGCATCGGTGGATCGCGCCGCATGCGCCCTGCTTGCCGGGCTTCCTTCCGGGCGCGCGCCCGGCGAGCCGGTGCTGTTCATGGGGCACGGGAGCCGCCACGCCGCGGAGGGGCGTTACGAGGCCCTTGCCGCGGCTGTACGGGAACGCGATCCCCTTGTGCTCATGGGCACGCTGAACGGGGCCGTCCGTCTTGAGCACATCGTGGAACGCCTGCGGGCTTGCGGGCGCCCGTTCGGCCGTGTTTGGCTGCTGCCCCTGCTTGCCGTCGTAGGGCGGCATACGCTTGAAGACATGGCCGGGGACTCTGAAGATTCGTGGCGTTCCCGGCTCGAAGCCGAGGGCATTGCCTGCGTCCCCGTCCTTCGGGGGATGATGGAGTATCAGGGGTTCAGGGACATTTGGGTCGACAATTTGGCGCAGGCCATGAAAGGGTGGGGCTGAGCGAATCGGGGGAGGGGGAGAAGGAACTTTCTGGAGAAAGTTCCTTCTCCCCCTCCCCCGAACCCCCTCCCTCTCATCTTCAAAGACTTTCGTAAGGGTCGATGAAGGGTGCGGAGGCACGGCGGTTTTCCTTGTTGGCGTCCGTCTCCCGGTGTTGCGGCAGGAAGAACGAAGAGGATAGGCAGGGAAGGGAATCCACAAAAGGATAAGAAGAGGGCTTCCTATGCCGCTGGAAGTCCCGAATGCAAAGGTTCCGAACCAGCGCAAGCCGGTTCGGAACCTTTGCATTCGGGACGTTTCGCCGGGGTCCGGGGGGCGGCTCGCCTCCCGGACGGGGGTCAAGGGGGCGGGAAGCCCCCTTGCCGCCGGAGGCCTTACGCCTTCACGGTAGCCGCAGCGGGCTTGTTGATGATGGCGTCGAACTCGCGCTGCAGCGAGGCAATCAGGTCGTGCACGGAAACGATGCTGTTGACGCGGGAGACGTTTTCGCCGCAGAAGGCAAAGCCGCGTTCAAGATTGCCCTTCATGGCGTTGATGAGGGCGGCGGCGATGCAGTAGGGGGTTTTTTCCTGTTCGCAGGTCTTCACGCAATGGAAGATGCATTTGAACGGCTTTTTGCCGCCCTCCCGCATGGAATCAATGAAACTGTTCACGAGCGCGCGGCCGGGCATGCCCACCGGACTCTTGATGATGGTCACGTCTTCCTGTTTGGCGTTGATGTAGGCCTGCTTGAAGCGGTCATCGGCGTCGCATTCGTAGGTGGCGACGAAACGGGTGCCCATCTGGACGCCGGACGCGCCGAGATCCATGTACTTCTTGATGTCTTCGCCCGTATATACGCCGCCGGCGGCGATGACGGGGATTGCGTGCCCGACCTTGTCTTCAAGCGGCTTCACCGCTTCCACAACCTGCGGGACAAGCTGTTCGAGGGCATAATTGGGATCAACGATATGTTCGGGGCTGAAACCGAGGTGCCCGCCGGCCTTGGGGCCTTCCACGACGAAGGCGTCGGGCATGTAGCCGGTGCTGGACATCCACTTGCGGGCGATGAGGGTGGCGGCGCGTCCGGAAGAGATGATGGGGACGAGCTTGGTCTTGAACTCTTCCTTCTTGCGTTCGCAGGTCTCATTGAAAATCTTGGGCAGATCCATCGGCAGCCCGGCGCCGGAGAAGATCACGTCGGCCTTGGACTCGATGGAGGTGCGAACCATTTCGGCGAACGTGGTCAGGGCGACCATGATGTTTACGCCGATGATGCCCTGCGTGGCTTCGCGGGCCTTTTCGATTTCGCGGCGGAGGGCGCGGAGGTTGGCTTCAAGGGGGTTGCTGGCCACATCGGGCTCCTTCATCCCGATCATGGCCCCGGCGATGACGCCGATGCCGCCTTCGTTGGCCACGGCGGAAGCAAGCCTGGAAAGCGAAATACCAACGCCCATGCCGCCTTGGACGATTGGGGTTTTAGCGACGAGGTCGCCTATCTTCAGAGAAGGGAAAGACATGAAGAACCTCCTAGAGGTCTCTTATGGAGTTATGGGTATGCGGGCGGGAATGGGAATGCTTCCTGCTTCTAATACCCGGAATTATTGTTGGGAGGATATGATACACACGTTCCGCCAGGAACACCAGCGGCAATGTGCCCCTTCCCGTGGGCGGAATTCCGGGCAAAGCTCCATATGCAGGAGGATGAACCCGATGAGGCGGGGGATGAGCGACAACGCCCGCTCCCGCTCCTCAATGGTCATGGCCTTCCCGAAAAGGGGCCGTTCCCCGCCGTCTTCGCCAAGGGCGACGAACGCCGCGTCAAGCACGGGCTTGCCCGTAGCCTGCCCATACAAATAACAATAATACAGCAATTGCACTGTGGGAATACGCTGTGCGATGATTGGCAAAAAATCATGTTCGGGGTCTGGATCGGATGCGGCTTCGGCCGCCTTTTCCGGTTCCAGCGCATCCCAAAAGGCGTCGTCGGCCCAGATGTCCGGGCGCAGCGCCTTGATGCGGCCCGTCTTGTAGTCGAGGATGACCGCCCCCTCGTCGAGCGCGCCTTCGGGGTCTTCCTGTTCGCGCCAGTCCACCCGGTCGAGATTGCCGGTAAGCCGCCTGACGCGGCCTCCCGCCCGTATTTCGGCATCGTATTCCTCCTCTAGGGAAAGCACCTCCGTCTGTTCCGGCTGGGCGCGCAGGAACATGCCCAGACGCTCCGGCCCGGTGACGGAAAGCATGGCCGCGCTTTCCGGCGGCAGGGAGGCCTCCAGCCCCGATGTGTCGAGCGCCGTGCGGAACAGGGCGCGCAGGGCTTGTTCGTCGAGGAACGGCAATTCAGGATCGCCCGACTGCGCGTCGCGGCGCACGGCCTTGCCCACGGCGGGGGCGTAAAAATCCCGGAGCACATTGTGCAGAAGCACGCCCACGGCAGCCGGATCATCGTCTTCGTTCACCTCGTCGATGGGCGCGATGGCGCACAGGCGCTCATAATAATACCTCAGCGGGCAGGTCAGGTAGGCGTCCAGCCGGGTGGCTGACAGGGGATGCTTGAGCGATGCGGCGATCTGTTCCCGTATGGCGGGGGTCTTGGTGATGACCTTGCGCACCCTGACCGGCGGGCGGACATCAAGGGACGCCGTGCGGAGCGGTTCGCGCCCCGGCTTCAGGCGCTGCCCGCGGGCCTGCTCTTCCTGCCAGATGAGCTCTTCCACAAGGCGGCTGCGCTGTTTTTTCCCGTCGAACAGGCCGGAGGTTTCCACGCCTTCCTGCCAGTAGAGCCAGACCTCATCGGCCCCGGCGATGAGCCGGTGGAACGTGTAGGCCGCAAGCTGTTCGCGGTTGCGGGTGTCGGGCAGGCCGAGAAGGGCGCGCAGGCTGTCCGGCAGGAGCGGGCTGCGGATCGGCGCGCCGGGAAGCCTGTCGTCGGTGACGTCGACAAGAAAGACGCGGGAGAATTTTAAGAGGCGGGTTTCCAACATGCCGAGCACTTGCAGGCCGGTCAGGGGATCGGCTTCAAAGGGAACGCGCTCGGCGCGCACGAGCTCCAGCAGCATGGCCTGCATCAGGGGCCACGGCAGCGGCGTGTCGGCCATGCCGTTGTCCTTGAGGGCCGGGATGATGCGCTGCATGAGGCGGAACAGGCATTCCGCGTCGATGGGGAAACGCGACCAGATATCGGCCTTGCCGTTGTCCGCGTCGTTTTCGCCGTTGCCGCTTCCGTAGACGAGCAGGGTGTCGCACAGGCCGGAAAGCGCATCCGCAAGCCCGCCGAGGGTATGGGCCTTCGCCCATGTGTCCACGGTATCCCGCAGGACTCGGTTGATCAATTCCCGGATGGCGGGCATGGCTGCCGCCACGCCGGGCAGGGAGGAGGCGGCGAAGAAGTCGTCAACGGCGCCTTCGGCGACGGCGTGGGCGTCGGCGTGCCGGCTGCCGTTGCGGAGGCGGGTTTCCATGTTCTGGAAAATGTCGCGCAGGGAAATGCCGTTGGCCTCAAGCAGGCGCAGGTATGGGTGGCGGACGAGATCCGCAAGCGCCTTCCAATGGGTCGTGCCGTTGGGCTGGCGGCGGTTGCGGGCTTCGAGCACCATTTCCAGCAGGCGGAACAGGAGCGAGCGTTCAAGCGGGTAGCCGAGCGAAATATTGCAGTCCTTGCGGGGCAGGTGGTGCAGCACGGGCAGCAGCGCCCCGCTGTGCGTGAGGGCCACCGCGGTGTCGAGCTGCGAGGTTGGGATGGGGGCGGGGGTTGGGGCACGTCCACCGGGGGAAGGGAGAGGGAACCCTTCTGAAGAAGGGCTTCCCTCTCCCTTCCCCCGGGCCCCCTTCCCTCTCCCTCCCAAGACTTTCGACGTTATCGAATCCTTGTTGTCGGCATTCCCGCTGGCCGAAGTTTCGTGAAGGGGGGAGATGGCGCTGATTTCCGGTTGGGGAAGCAGGGAAAGCTGCTGCGTCGTGCTTCTGGCCTTGAGCGCGGCGGCGAGGCGGTCTTTCCGTTCCAGCTCGATGAGATCGCCGCGCAGGGCGTCCAGTTGGGAATGCAGGTCGTAGCCCGCGAAATAGTGGATTTTCGGCTTCTTGCCGGGGGAAGGGCAGGCCAGCGCGGTATCGGCCTTCCAGTCCGCGATCCAGTTCGCCTGTTCGGTACATGCCCAATGCCCCTGTCCGTTTCCTGCCAATGCCGGATCGACGTGCAGGAAGACCTGCGCGCCGTGCCGCCAGAGATAGCGGAACAGGGTGTTTTCCGTGCCGGTGAGCATACCGAAGCCAGCCAGCAGGATGGCGCGTCCGGCGAGAAAGCCGGGCAGCGGCGGGAGGCCGTCCCCGTCCGGGCCATCTTCCAGTGCGCTGGCGACGACAAACGCATCGAATCCGGGCGTGGTGAGGTCGGATTCGATGAGCGCGTCGCGGTAACGGCGGAAAATCTTGCCGAGCGAGCCGAGCAGGGCCGCCCCGAAAGGAGCCACTTCGCCTTCCGTATACAGCATGTCCTCAGGCGTAAGCCCTTGCGTAAAACATTCCTCCAACAGTTCCGCGAGCCGCACCCCCCACGGGAAGAAGCCCGCGTCGTCGGTTTTGGCGAGCTGCATGCACAGTTCGGTATCGGGTTCCGCCAGTTCCCGCACGCAGCGGGAGAGCAGCGCCACCTGATCCAGCTTTCCGGCCTCCCGGCGGAGTTTCTGGTGCTGCTCCTGACGGAATGCCGCCATCAGTTCCCGTTCCGTGAACATACGCGGGATGAGGCAGGGTTTGGGCACATCTGGCGCATAGCGGAAGCGTTCCCGCAGGTAACGGCGGGGGCGGTCGTGCATGAAGACCACCACCGCGTTGCCGGGGTGTCCTCGTGTGGCTTTCATCACCCCATTTTTTAGGGCGTCCAAGAAGTCTGTGTCCCAAGGGACGATGCGGAACGGGGGGCAGGGTGTCATAGCTTCACCTGAGAGTAGGGGGGGGCAGGGAGAGGAAGATTGGGGAAGGGAGGGAGAAACTTTTAAAAAAGTTTCTCCCTCCCTTCCCCAAAACCCATCCCTCCCGTTTCAAAATTTTTCGACTTTATCGAATCCCTTTTGCCGGCTTTCCCAAGAAAAAGAAGGACGAAGTTTTTTTCAAGGCGTTGTCATAGCATATGGAGGGCATCTCCACAGCACGGTGAAAATGCCGCCTTTTTATTGAGATATTCATTTTTGCAGTGAAAGCCTTATTTCAACTTTCTGAAATTCAAAATGGATTTTTTAGGAAGGCTCTATCATAGTACAAAGTTGTTTTGTCTCAGCAATATGTTGAATATATATTTTCAGTTTTTCCACTGGTGGGCTCCATGATTGGGGGATTTTATTAATTATTTCTTTGGAATTTCAAGGAATAAAGCATTAACCGTTTTCTATGACACGGTTTTAGGTTGTGTCGTCAATTATATATAATATATTGAAACTATTAAATTGTTTTTCAAGTTATAAAAAGATTGTTTCAATAATTTCAAATAGTTATATATCAAATGATGATATGAGTTAGAAAGTCATCGAAAAGGTGAATATCTCTTTTCACAGTTTTTTCCTTGGTGGAATCCAAGGCTAAGGCATTTTGTTGGTTATCCCTTTGGACTTCAAGGAAAAAAGTATTAATCACTTTCTATGGCACAGCTTTTTTAAAAGTTTTGGTTCCGTCATCAGGATGTGGGCGTTTCAACGCTGAAAATACGGCTTTTTTATCCGATTTTCCTCCACAGCTAAAACATTTTATTGATTATCCCTCTGGAACTTCAAAGAGAAAAGTATCAACTATTTTCTATAACACAGCCTTTCCAATTTTCCGTTGGCTAGCTCTATAACTAGGGTATTTTATCAGTTATTTCTTTAGGTTGCGCCATTGTTTTTGTATGTAATTATTTGAAACCATCGAAAATAATCCTTTGAGACTTGAAAAATAGTTAAATGATTTCAATAGATTCTATCTGATTGACGACACAGCCTAGGACTTCAAGAAATAAAGCATGAATTGCTTCCTATAATGCAGCCATTGATTGGCTCCATGATGAGG